>CAZDSN010000202.1:3734-7019 GCA_964507675.1 uncultured Ardenticatenaceae bacterium
TACGCGGATGTCCGCTTATGCGGGGCGCAGAGACAATGAAAACCCTCTGCGCTACTCACTCGAGGGCTGCTGCCTGTGCCAGATGTACCATTAACTTCCGATTCTCCTCCACCTGTCCGGCTGCGGACGGCCACCCTGATCTATAACCCCCTGGCGGGGCCATCTGAATTGATGGATACGCTGCAGCAAGTTGCCGGCATCTGGCGGGCATCTGGCTGGCAAGTCGCCGTGCACTCCACGCACTACGCCGGCCATGCCCGCCGTCTGGCCCGCGCCGCGGCGCAGCAGGGCGAGCAGCTGGTGTTTGCGGCTGGCGGCGATGGTACGCTAGGTGAAGTGGCCGATGGTCTGGTGGACAGCGAGACGATTTTGGCCCCGCTGCCGGCCGGGACAGGCAACTCGTTGGCCAAAGAATTACATATGCCGCGCCCGTCGCCGCTTAACCCCAGCCGCCTGCTGGAAGCTGCTGACTGTCTGCGCAATGGCGAAGTGCATCGAATTGATGTGGGGCTATGCAGCCAGGGATACCATTGGCTGCTGTGGACAGGCGTAGGCGTGGACAGCTATCTGGTGGATAACATGGAGCCGCGCTCCAAGCTGATTAAGCGGCTGGGGCCGGTGGGCTACGTCGGGCAGGCGCTGTTAACAGCCCCCTGGTATCCGGCCACACGCATTCGCGTTACGGTGGATGGATGCAGCGTGGAAGATGATTTCTGGATGGTGACTATTTGCAACTGCCGTCGCTATGCGGGCGGCGAACTGCTGCTGAACCCGCGCGGCAAGTTGGATGACGGCTGGTTTGAAGTGTGGTTGTTCCGCGGACAGGGCTTGCCCACAATGTTGTCTATGCTGCGCCAGATACGGAATGGACAGCACCTGAACCATCCTCAGGTGATGATGCTGCCGGGTAAGCGCATAGAGATAACGGCGGACCATTCTCTGGCCTTCCACACCGATGGCGATCCGGCGGGTAAAGTTCCGTTTTATGCCGGCATCAAACCGCGCGCCCTGCGTTTGTTGGTGCCGGACACGGCTCCCCCCGGGTTGTTTGTGCACCAGGGCGAGTCGCTTTGAGCGGAATTATTGATCCAGCCGCCGCAGGCGCGGGTCTGGCGTGGCGTTGGCATCTGGCAGTGCAACGCGGTACGCTGTCAGCGGGCGGACAGCCTGCGCGCTGTGCTGCCAGTTGGCCGTCCATGACCAATCTCCATTGCTACTGACATAGCCGCAGCCGGGCACATACAGGTGGGACAGGCCGGCAAGGCCCTGGCTCGTTGCCGGCGAGGTGAAAGTTCCCGTGGCATAGTGGGAGCCAGTGAATGAGAACTGGTCGTCACTGATCGGCGTCGTGGCCTGGGTAATGACGTAATAGCCTGAGCAGCCCTGGACCGTAAAGTAGGTGGCAAATTCCAACACACTTTGGCGGTCGCTGCTGACGAAGAAATCATGGCCGAAGTTTGTCGCCAGCCAATAGCCAGGTTGGGGACCAGCGATCACAGGCGTGGCTGTTGGTGTGGGAGTAGGGGGTAGCGGGGCTTTGAAGAATGCCGGCAAATGGGCCTTGATTGGGCCAGGTGTTGGCGGCGGCGTGGGCGTTAAGGTTGGCATGGGGGTTAAGGTTGGCGTGGGGGTAGGTTGTGGTTCGCCCGTACAGGCAGGAAAGGTGTATGCGCCTACATAGGTTCCCCACCGACCATTGTTGTCCCCCGTGTTTTTGCTGTACTGTCCCAGATACCAGAAGGTAAGCCCATCCGGGGCAATGGTCAGGCCCGTGTAATCCCCCCAGCGCCGCGGCGCGCTGTCAAAGGCGGTGTAGCTGATTTCCCCCGCTTTCTGTTCAATTTCTGGTTTAAGGTAACCTGGCGGATCTTCCGCCTTCCGCCCCGTCAACCAGACGGCGGGATAGATATCGCTGCTAGATTTCGTGTAGCCAATAGCCATATCGTTGCAATGATTGACGGCCAGATTGGGAAAGGTGCGATAGACGTCGTCGCTGGCCCAAACGCCGGCGTTGGTTACTGCGCCGCTGCTTAACTGAATTTGCGCCCAACGCACACAGTTCACCGTACCTCCACCCGGGTTGCAGGCAATGGTGCTAGCTGTCCAGCCGTACCCGTTGCGATATTCGAAGTCCAGCGGTCGCCAGTCGTTGCCCGTGATGGCGCTGCCGCCCAACTGCGGCCAATTCAAAGGGAAGCCACCTGTCACCCCAGTGGCATTATTCATGTCAATCGTGCTAACCACGTTGACGTTGGGGGTGGGGTTAGCGAATGGGTTGAGCCAGGACAACAGTTTGTGCTGGCTGCCATTGTCGTCATCGGGCAGGGCCAGGAAGTAGTGCGGCCCGTTGGTGGGCCAGGTTCCCTGATCATAGCCATGTAAGTTTACGGGAAACGGCGTGAAGTTGTCTCCCACGCTGCGTTCCACGATATTGGCGGCTTGCCCGGCGTATAGTTGGGATTTGTTGATAGCCCATACCCGGCTTTCCACGTAGGAGATGCTGAAAGCAGCGCCTGTGGAGAACAGGTTGCCGCCCATGTAGATGGCGTCGCGGCCAGTGCCGGCATGTGGGAAATCCATCCACACCTCGCCCACGTCTGAGCCATCCATAGGAAATGCGTACAGATTCCAACTGCCTGTGGGATCATTGGTCGTTGACACACCTACACAGTAATACGAACCACCATAGACCGCACCAGTGGCCGGGTTGGCCCGCAGACGGTCAATGGCTATAAAGAAGCGATCTGCCGATTCGTCGTAAAGCACATTGGGATCAAATAGGCTGGAGCGAATCGTGGGCGTATCGTCGGCGCTGTTACAACCGGCCACGCTGTTAAACAAACTGGAAAAGGTGCGCGTGGCAGCCAGAACCGTTCCATTTGTATCGTAAATCTGGAAAGCCACGTTCACCACGGCTATGATGTGATGGGGACCAACCGCCAGTTCGGGGTCAGGGGGGACCGTGCCGCCGCTGCCGCCGCAGCAATCTGTGTAGTCCAGGCTGTCGAATTCGACCCCAGGCGTCAGGGCTGTGGGGCCAGCAATGGCTTGTGGCACGCCGTCTGCCGGCGGCAGTTGCTGCGCTGCCTCTTGCCGCGCTCGAATCTCATTTTCGCTCAAAGTGCTGTCTATTCCTTCCAGGTCAACGCCGCCGCTGATCCAGCGATCGTAAAGGGTGTTGGGATCGGGCGTATTGGGCCCCAGGCCGGTCAGGTTAATGGTGATAGGGTTGACGGGAGGTTTAACAACGACTGGCGGCAAATGGCTGTCACTGCTGCTGCTGCT
>CAZDSN010000203.1:0-6997 GCA_964507675.1 uncultured Ardenticatenaceae bacterium
CCGTTCATTACGCCAAACCATATACAGGCATCCACGGTCTGGTAACAGAAAAGGGCGACCCCGCCAGCGGCATTGACCTGGAGCTGCGCTTCTACAATGGCAGCGCCTGGTCTACCAAAGCCGCCACCGTCACCAATGCCGACGGTTACTTCTCTTTTACAGGTATGCCCGCACTGGGGCCTGATCAGTTGTACTACGTCCTCTATCTCAATGTAGACGACCCGGATCGCCTGTATATCTGGGGCACGCGCGTGCTGGAATCCTACAATGCCGGCATGGCTGTGCCGATTGGCAACTTCGACGTGGCCAACATCGAACTGCTTACGCCCGCCCCCGGCGCCACCACCGGTTTGCCAGCCACCTTTACCTGGGACCGCCGCAGCGCTGTCCCCACCGACAATTATGAATTCAACCTGTTCGATCCTGACGACGGCGACCCTTACTTCTACACGGTCCCGCCGCTGGGCTACGTCAGCAGCTACATGCTTGGCGGGCTGCCGGCAGATTTTAGCTCTGGCGTGCCCTATGCATGGGACATGTGGGTCTATGGAGATGAAGACCTGGAAAGCAGCGGCATTTCCTATTGGGCATACTACGTCACCTTCTATGGCAGTGCGCTCTCTCTGGCTCCCATCGAAACCCACAAAATCTTACGCCAGCCGGACAACGTCGAGGCGCTTCACTTCCACCAGCAGCTAACGCAGCCCTGATATACCTTGATGCGCCAGCCGTCTGTGAGCAGCTTGCCGGCAGCGCCATCTAGAGTTGGTAGAAACAACGCGCCACAGTATAATCCTGGCGATTCGCGTCTTTAACGGCTATTCACGAACCGCTATATTCTTCTGTCCGCAGGAGTAACCGCTTCATGTTCAGCTTACGCTCCCTTAAATTTCTGGCTCTCCCACTGCTTCTCCTCATGTTCCTGCTGGCCCTGGCGCCCACTGTCGCTCATGCTCAAGAAGGCGACGCAGGCGAAGAACAGGCTACGCCCGTTACCACCGAAACAGAAAGCGTCCCCGAACAAACAGGGGAAAGTGGCAGTGAGGCCGTCGCTACAGACGAGGCCGTGGCCACAGGCGTAACCATGGGCCTGTTGACCCTGGTTCTGGTCGTCGTCATGGGCGTTGTCATCCTGGGGGCTGTTGGTCTGGGTGTCATTGGTCTGGGCGCCTGGATTGCCCAGGGCGACGGAGGGTAACGGCCAAAGCTTCTGCAATCAGGAAAAAAGCCCCTGGACAGGATGCCTGTCCAGGGGCTTTTTTGTATGAGCTGACCGTGCCTGCGCTCCCTCTCTATTCTGTAATTTTAGCCCGGCCAGTCATGCCTGGGCGCAGCGTCAGATCGCTGGCCTCCAGGTCAATTATCACCGCAAAAACGGCGGCATCCCCCACCGCGCCGGATGCCTGTGGCGCAATCCGGGCCACCTGCCCTTGAATTGGCTGGTCAGGATAGGTTTTCAGCACAATCTCCACCGGCTGGCCCGTCTGAATTTGCGCCAGGTCACGCTCGCTGACATTGGTTGTCTGGAATTGAAGATGGTGGGTATCTAGCAAGGTGACGATAGGTGAACCCGCGCCTACAATTGCCCCTGGGGCTGCTTCCACCGATAACACAATCCCTGCCCAGGGGGCCAGAAGCTGTGCCTGGGTGACTGCTTTTTGCGCCTGCGCCAGCGCCAACTGGCTCTGATCGCGCGCCAACTCTGCCTGTTCCACTCGTAACTGGGCGGCGTGAAGTTCTGCGGCGGTGGGGCCGCGCTGAGCCTGCGCCAGCGACTGCTGGGCCGTCACCACGGACGTTTGCGCCCGTAAGGCTGTATCGTCCTGTAAACCGGCCAGCGCCAGATTGTATTGCGCGCGAGCCACTTCCAGATTCTGCTGCGCGCCTTCCAGCCGTCGTGTAGCTGCTTCTCGCTCCGCTTCCAGGCGATCTCTGCGGAAGGGATCGTTTAATTCCCAATCGCGAGCCGGGTCCCAGGCGGTGTTAAAAGCTTCTTGAGCATCTACCAGGTTTTGTTGCGCCTGGTCTACAGCGATGCGGGCTGAGGTCAGGCTGTTGCCGGCAGCCGCATCTTGTGATTGCGCCGCCTGGTAGCTGGCCTCGGCAGCAGCCAGGTTAGCTTCCGCCACGGCCACAGCCAACTCATCCGGCTGCCAACTGCGTAATTCATCTAGCGACGCCTGCGCCTGCGCCAGGCTGTTTTCCGCCTGCGCCAACTGCAACTGCGCATTGGTCACCGCCTCTTGCAGCGCCTCATCCTCCAGGGTCGCTATCAAATCGCCGGCGGCCACCGCATCGCCAGGCTGCATTGCCAGCGCCAGCAGGCGGCCGCTGGTCTGGAAAGCTAATGACAAAACCGGGTTCACGGCAACCAACTGCCCCTCTGCCAGGATGGTAACGCCTGTTTGTGGTGGGCGTGTGGGCAGGGGCGTGGCGGACGCAGTTGTGGCCGCCGTAGCGCCCGCAGGGGGCGTTGTGCGGGAAGAATTGGGTGTTTGCCGGCATCCCCCCACCCCCAAAGCCAGCAAGCACAGACCCATACACAAAAATACATATCGCTTCATGCTTATTCCTTTACGGCATCCGCTATTGCACCGCTGTTGCGCCGCTACTGCATCCGCAAAATTTCAACTGCTTGCCGCTTCACAATTCGGCGCGCCGAGAAGATCGCCCCAATCGTGCTGGCTAACACCACCATCACGACGATAAAGGGCATCACGGTTGTGTCCACGGCAAAGACAACAGGCCGCTGCTGCAAGATGTAGCTGCCATACGTGGCCACATAACCCATCGTTGCGCCGGCGGCAATGCCGGCCAGGGCCGCCCCCAATGTCATGGTGATCGCCTCTACAACAAGCATTCCCGTCAAATCCCGCCGCCGCATCCCCATGGCCTTTAACATACCAATTTCGATGCGGCGCGCGTAAATCGTCACGTAAATAACGGCAAAGACGCCGAATACTGCCGTGGTGAAAGAAATCAGGGTTAATACAATCAGGAAAATCTGCTGCGTGGCTTGCGCTCGTTCGTTGCGCGCCAGGTCCGTTTCCATCAAATTGATCCACAGCCGCAAATCGTTAGCGTATCGCTGGTTTAACTCGTCCAGCACATCCTGCGCCACCGCCCCCGGCGCGGTAGTTGCCAGCACCTGCGCCAGAATGGGATCATCCGGCGGGGGCAAGGGCAAATTCAGCGGCGTCTTCAGGGCGCGAAACCCATCCAGCGACAGCAGCACAGTGCTGCCGGATTCGGCTTGAGGCCGGCTGCGACCGATGCCCTCAATGCCGGCAATCCGGCGCGCCACGCCCACTACCCGCACCACGACTATGTGATCTCGCCCTTCTCCTTGTAGTTTAAGTTCGCTGCCAACCGACACAGATAGCACCTGCGCCAACCCCTCGCTGATAATAATCGCCTGCGGATCGGCCAGAATCTCGTCCAGCGCCTGCGGTGTGCCGGCTACAAATTCCACCAGATCGGGAAAGGCCACGTCGCGCAGCCGTCCACTGACGCCCAGGACAGTGACGCTGGCCCCCCGTAAACCAATCGGATCCGTCAGACGAGAAGAATACGGGTGGGATAACCCCGCCGTCTGATCAATTCCCGGGGCTGTCGCCAGTTCCGTCGTCAGGAAACTGGGGCGCAGCCGGTAAGGCGCGGCTTCTACTTCCGGCAGCCAGGAACCAAAAACACGAATCCCCACAGGCGCTCCCCAACGCACCCGCACGGTGCCAGCCAGGTTGGCCCGGTCCAGCGCCACTTGTGTTGCCAGAAAACTGGGCAGCACGCCGCTAAACAGCACCAACAGCGAGATAAGGGTGTTACGCAGTTGCCCCCGTCCCACATTGCGGCGGGCAAAATAGGTCAGGCGGGGCGCAATCACGCCCATCGCCAGCAGCGCCAGCCGCTCAAATGGCACGGTCGTAATAAAGAAGACAAAACCTACCCCCATCACCAATACCCCTAACGCCGCCAGAATAAAGACCACTTGCAGCGCGGGATCGCCAAAAGCATCAATGACTTGAAAGCCAGCAATCAGGACAAAGATGACGAGCAGGACAACGCCAGCCAGGAACAGCTTGCCGTCAGGGCGACGTTCGCGCAGGCTGGCCAGATCCTCGATTTGTAAGTTGTCGGCCACGCTGGGGTTGATGGCGTGCATCACTTTGGTGCGGGAGGCGTCCTGGGCCGGTTTGAGGGTGCTGAGGATCAGGACAACAAAGGTAGCGATAGATGCCGGCAAAATCGTCGTCAACGTTACCTGCGGCTGCAAACTGGAAGTCAAACCCACCAACCGCATCTGGTTCTCAATGACGGGGACCACCACATAGCGCGTCAACGCCTGTCCCAAAATAATGCCCAAGACCACCCCAATCGCTCCCATCACCAAAACCTCGGCAATAACCAACCGGAAAAGGTAGCGGCGCTGGCTGCCCAAAATGCGTAAGACGGCCATATCCCGCCGCTGTTCTTGCACATTGGTCATCACCAGGGTATGCACCAGCAGACCGACGACTCCCAACGCGGTCAGCCCATAGATGCTGATCAGCGCCTGGATAATTATGAACCCCTGGCTGGAACTGTCCAGCACAGCCGCCTTATCCATAGCAAAAGTATATTCTTCCCCCAAAGCCAATTGCACCGCCTGCGCCACCTCCCGTACACGCAGCGCCGCCACTTCGGCGTTGCTGGTCTCGTAGATAGCGGGATCAACGGTAACCACCAACTGCTGGCTGCGCCCCATCCGCTGCAGCCACGCCTGCGCATCCGCCAGGGATACAATCACGCCTTCACTTACACTACTGCTAGTCACCCCATCCTGGCGCACAATACTGCTAATCGTGAAACGCTGTACCGCCCGTCGCTGGCTGCTGCCCGCTGCGCCGGGCTGTCCCTTCTCCCGCGGCAGGGGAAAGCTGTAGGCAACGTCAATCGTATCCCCCACCTCCAGACCATAAACGCCAGCCGTATCTGCCAGCAACGCTGCCCGCTGCTCCCCTAACGTATACGTGCCCGAAACCACCTCAACAAAACCAATCTCGTCTATCGCCGGATCCAGCGCCAGCAGCCAACCCTGGGCCACCTCGGAGCCAATATTCAGTTCAACTTCCTGCTGAATACGTGGATACACCGCCGTGATCCGCGCGTCGGCGGCTAACACGCGCGGCGCCGTGTCTGCCACGTCAATAAACTGGTCAGCGCTGAGGTCTGTCTTGGTGATGGCCAGATCAAACTGTCCCACCTCACTGGCGATCAAATCAACATTGGAGCGGCGCACCGTTTCCACCGTGGCGCTCATGGTCACGATTAACCCCATACTGACCACCAGGGCTAACAGCATTAAAACAGTGCGCACCTTGCGACGGCTAAAATTCTTCCAGACGTATTTAAGAATCATGCCAGAATCTGCCCGTCGCGCAGTTCTATCACCCGCTGCGCAAAAGCGGCCATACGCGGGTCGTGGGTAACAAAAACAATCGTCATGCCATCCCGGTTAAGCTGGGTCGCTAACTCCATAATGGCAAAGCCTGTTTCCGAATCCAGGTCGCCCGTCATTTCGTCCGCAATTAGAATGGGTGGGTTGTTGGCCAGGGCGCGGGCAATGGCTACCCGCTGCTGCTGCCCGCCCGAAAGTTCGCCAGGATAATGGTGCGCCCGATCCCCCAGCCCGACTCTTTCCAACAGTGTGCGGGCGCGTTGTTTGCGTTCCTTGCGTCCCACCCCCGCCAGCACCATAGGCGCTTCCACATTCTCCTGGGCCGTAAAATTGCCCAGAAGATTGTAGTTCTGAAAGATGAACCCCATTTTCTCCAGGCGCAGCCGGGCCAGTTCGTTTTCGGAGAGGGCCACCAGATTCTCACCTTCGACCATAAGGTGGCCGCGGCTGGCTTCATCCAGACCGCCAATGATGTTGAGCAGCGTGGTTTTGCCCGAACCGCTCGGCCCCATCAGGCAAACAAATTCGCCGCGCCGGATCTCCAGCGACACGCCGCGCAGCGCGGGCACGGCTTCTTTGCCCATCAGGTAGGATTTGTAGACGTTATCAACAATAATAATTGGCTCAGACATTAGCTGAAAATTCCTTGTGCTGCTGCTCACTTTACAAGCTGTCGTACATCAAATCTAATGTTGCGGTAGGGTATCACCCAGGGCGGTTTAGGACGTTGGCGCACCATATCCGTTACCCCTTTTATAAACACCACATCCAAAGAAAAAGTGACACCCAAACGCACCAGACACAACACCCCTGGCATCATACGCCCGGCGTCATACGCCCAGCGTCGCCCGTTCCACCGCCGGACGCTCACCATCGCAACCCTCCCCGATTATCTGCGTAGAAGAGTATATAATGAATTATCGTTATGGGCAGGTTAGCTTATAACCACCCCCTGACCTATCAAGTAAGGTTGACGGATGCTTCCGTAACCACCTATAGGAAACCTATCATGGCAAATGGAAAAGCAGAGCAGATATTAGCAACAGAATTCGTTTGCGCTCGCTGCAAACGTCAAGGCGGGCATGTGGAGCGCCTGTCCATGTCGGGCACAGGCTTATCCCGGTTGCTGGAAATCCAACCCTACCGGTATGTGTTCGTCTCTTGTGACAATTGCGGTTACACCGAAGTGTACAACCTGCGTACCCTGGAAGGGAAAGACGATCTGGGTACGTTCCTGGATGTCTTATTTTCCAATTAGCCGCCCACTGTGTGCGACAGGTTGCCCGGCAGCGCCTACTCAGGGGAACTGCTGCGGTAGAGTGGCCTATTCTTCCAGGGGGACAGCATCTTCCGGGCTGCATTGTCCATTGAAGAACGCCCAACTCTTACACGCCCGGCCATCAGGAAAGACACACATGCCGCACAGAACGCCATTTGCCTGTGGCTGTACCAGATATGTATACCCTTGCTCTGTACAATAAATGGCAGAGGGGTTGCCTTGATCGCTCTCTGACACTGCCGCCGCCCCCGTCTTGACGACATGCCCATCCGCATCAACAA
>CAZDSN010000204.1:0-6989 GCA_964507675.1 uncultured Ardenticatenaceae bacterium
AACTGCCAAATTCCATGGTGACCACGCTGCCATCGGTCAGGGCGATACCCCAGTCGCCGCGAGTTGTCAGAACCTCGTCGTTTTGTTGGGATCGGGTGACCTGGTAGTCGCCTGGCGCCAGTCCAGGCAGGCAGTAGGGTTCAGACGTGCCCGTGGTGACATAATTGCTGACGACGCGCTGTTCGTTCGACACGGTAAAAGCCACGTTAGCGCGCAGGGCTTCGCCTGGGTCGTGCAGGCCGTTTTCGTTGGTATCTTCAAATGCTTTCAAGCAGATGCTGGCCCCGGACGTTTCCGGTTCTGATACCAAAATGCCTTCTGTTGGGGCTGCAGCCACAGCTCCTGTTCCCACTGCCGCTTCTGCCCCGGCGCCAGCCGCAGCGTCAGCCGCAGCGGGCGCGGCTTCCGGGGCTGCCTGCGCCAATCCGGCAGTTTCGGTAACAACCGCCGCGTCGGTGATAACATCGGTAGGGGTGATTTCCGACGCTGCTTTTAAGGCCGCCGCTTCGGCTTCGGGGGTGGCTTCGGCTGGGGTTTCAGCGGCGGCTTCGCTTTCCCCGTTCGGTTCGGCGTAGCCAACGATCAGGAGTTGGCCGGCGCTAACAAAATCCTCCCGCGTGAGGTTGTTGTATTCCAGAATTTGGTCGAGAGTGATGCCGGCATTGGCCGCCACCGCCCAAAGCGATCCCCCCGGCGGCACGGTAGCATAAATGATCCCTTCAGCGTTAGGCGTGGCTGTAGGGACCGGGGCAAACGAGACAGGCGCTGCCGGCGCCGCAGCCGCTGCGCCCGCAGCCGCTGCGCCGCTGCCGCCCGGATTGGTCACCACGGGTGCACCGCCTGACCCTAAAACAACCAGGGAGGCGTCATCCCAATAAATATCATTATGTTTGCGCGGTTCATTGGGTGAGGAGTAAGTAAAAACGGTCACCAGAGAACCCTGCGCCTGCGCGTCAACGCTTAACAGGGCATATTGATCATAAGGATTCAGCGAACCAGACCAGATGATGTTGGGGCTGAAGGCGTCAATGCCGCCGGTAGGATCAATCCCCACGCGCAAGTTTACCGGGGTGGGCTCGGCAGAGTAGTTGACGTCGCTGTAGGGGCCATCCCAGCCGATGCCGGTGGACCAGGCCATACCCCAGACGGAAAAACGCAGTCGGGCATTGGCGGGAACGGTCAGTTGCTGCAGCACGCCGGCGGTGTTGGTGCGACCAAAGTTGAAATATTGTTGAGCGCGCTCGCCGGAACGGACGCGAGCGGCAAAATCGCGCGCTTCTGCCGGCTTATATTCAGGATTGGCATAAATGACGTTATCCCGCCCGGCCACCGTCCACCACCACGGTGTCCATCCGGCGGCTGTTTGCGCCGTGCCGCAGGTTCCAGCCGGGCAGTCTGGGTGTCCCCCAGGTGGCACATAAGCGCTATACTGGCCTTCAAAGCTGGGATTAACCAACAGGTTTGCCTCTTGCGCCTGGGCTGGCTGGCTGCCGTTTACAACCATCGCGCCCAGCCCTACGACGACCAGCAGCAAGGTTGCCAGCTTCAAGAAAACGCTGGCTTGTGAATGCATACGAAAATCTCGCATAGTGCTAACTCCTGAATTCTTAGATTGAATGATGCGCTAAAGTGATCTGATCTCGGCATGATTATCAAGCATAGCTGTTTAGTTTGACGAGAATCAGGCGCTTGGGCAACTTTCTGCCTGCTATCATTAGCTTAAGATTAGAAAATGCTGCCCTGACGTAACGCTCCCCCCTTATTTGAGGGGCCAACTATCGCCTGCCGGCAGACCATCAGGCGAGAATATGGGCAAACGCTCTACCGTTTCCGCAATGTACAGCCCAACCAGAATTTCATGACGAGCGGGATCATAAGGCTCGTTTAAGATGACCGTATGTTGATCCGCCACGTACAACCCTGGTTGCCACCAGGCTGTCGGCCAGTGCCCCTGCGCCGGGGGCTGGTCATTTTGCCCGGCTAAACCGTCTGCGTCGCGCACGTGCACAAAGGAAACAAGCGATTCCGGGATGGCCGCCGTTGTTGACCAGATCAGGCTGACATGCAGGCGGCGGGCATCCAGTGGTGTGATCGTGGCCTGATTCAGGTAGATGTGCTCGCCCAAACGGGCCAGCGGCATTAATGGGGGGGCCGGTTCTCGTTGAAAACGAATGAAAAGCGGATAGGGCGTCGCTTCCAGGTCGCCGCGCCCCAGGCTGCCGGTGACGGCCGTTACCAGAGCCGGCGGCAGCAGCGCCTGCCGCACAAATTCCAGCGGTTGGTGCGGCCAGACGAAAATGGCCGCTCGTTCTTGGGGAAGCGAGGGCAGACCGGCGCTGGCAGCGAAAGTCACTACAGGCTGCGCCGGATCAATCAAAAACCGCACCGAAGGCCAATTCTCCAGGAAACGATCCTCGACGTAAATAGCCAGGCTGTCATGGTCGGCATTGACTTGTTCCGCCAGATCGCGCGCGCCGCTTTCAAATAAGTAAGCTGTGTCAGGTTGGTGCGCATAAGCGGCGTAGTCGCGCACGGTCAGAGCCAGGCTGCCGCCCAGCAAACCGGTGACCAGGAGCGTGCGCCCCCAGCGGGGCAGGCGAGTCCATTGGCTTAACTGCGCCAGGCCAATGGCGGGAAAGATCAGAATTGCCGGCAATATGCCCACTGCGCGTAAAAAATGGGGCGTGTCTTCGGCCAGGATGGTGGGCCCAGACATGACGGCCCACCACAGCAGCAGCGCCGCTGCCGCCGGCTGCCGCCAGCGGCGCACACACCAGACCAGGCCAATGAAAAACGGGATGAGCATAAGCCAGTCAAAGACCGGCCGCCCGGCCGGATTATGGCGTAAGATGGTGTCTCCTTGCCAGCAGCAGAGGGCGATTCCCTGCCAGGTGTGCGTCCACAGGGCGCCCCACAGGTCGCCGCCGTTAACCGCGGGGTCCAGAATAGAGACCTGACCAATCCGCCCCAGAATGAGCGCCGGGGTCTTTGCCGCCAGCCAGACCAGAGGAGCGACCACAATGCCGGTCCCCAACGCAAACCAGCCCACCCCCGGCCACAAAACGTTCCGCCAGATGGCTTTGCCAGACGTGACTATCAGGTAAAGGAGAAACAGCAGGAAAAGCAGCGGCGTAAACCGGACGGCCAGATAGGTGTAGAAACTGGCCCCATAGAGCAGGCCAGCCAGGAACCACAGTCGCGGTTGCCGCCGCCGGTAGGCCAGCACGCCCACCCACCACGTGGCGGCTAACAAAGGGACGAGCAGAATAGCGCGCAGGCCAATGCGGCTGAGATGGACAGGCCACAGGGTGATGGCCCATAACCAGGCAGCCAAAAGGCCAACCCGCTGGTTGAACCAGGTTGCCGCCAACCGGTAGGTTATCCAGGTTGTTAAAGTGCCGGCAACAGCCGCTGCCAGACGTACTGCCAAAACGGTGCGCCCCAACAGAGCCACGCTTAAGGCCGTCAAATAAATGTAGGCAGGTTCACGCCCATTGTTGGCCGTAAAAAAAAGGGCGTGCTGCCCTTGTAGCACGCCGAGCGCATCCAGGCCATTAAACGCTTCATCCCGATAAAGTCCCGGCGGCGCGGCGCCCAAATGCCAGAATCGCAGTGCGGCGGCGGTAAGCAAGGCTAATAGCAAAAAAACCCATCCGAGATGGGATGGGCCAACGGGTAAACTATCCTGGTGTGGGGAACTCTGCTGCACGGTTGTCAAATCGGGGCAAGTATAGCAAAATAGAAACCCGTGTCAACTTTCACAAGTGCTGCCGGCATTCTCATTCATGCCTGGGTGCTGCCATTGCAGATGGCGCGTGGTTCTATGACCGGCCTTCCCCCTGATTCACAACACGTTGGACTTGATTATGCCTGTCCTGACTGGAGGATTCTTAATCCTGCATGCGCGTACTGATGGTGTCTAAAGCTTGCCTGGTGGGGGCTTACCAGACGAAACTGGAAGCAATAGCCAGTTTTGAGGATGTGGAGTTACAGGTCATTGTGCCGCCCAGTTGGGATGATCCCGCGGGTCCCATTGATCTGGAACGCGCTTACACCCACGGCTACCGCTTGCTCGTTGATCCCATTCGTTTTAATGGACATTATCACTTTCATTATTACCCGCGTCTGCCGCAGCGTCTGCAAACGTTCCAGCCTGACATTTTGCACATGGATGAAGAACCGTACAACCTGGCTACCTGGCTGGCTGTGCGCCAGGCGCGCCGCCAGGGAGCGCGCAGCCTTTTCTTTTCCTGGCAAAACATCTGCCAGCGTTATCCGTTTCCCTTTAACTGGATGGAGCGGCAAGTGTTGGATGGGGTGGATTATGCCATCATGGGCAATCGGGCTTCCGTAGATGTGTGGCAGACCAAAGGATACTGCCGGCCCTACGCCGTCATTCCCCAGTTCGGCGTGTCTGCCACCTTGTATGCGCCGCCAGCGCAGCGAGATCGCGGTCGCGGGTTTGTCATTGGCTCCACCAGCCGCCGTCTGGTGCCGGCGAAAGGCGTGGATATACTGTTGCAAGCGGCTGCCACGCTGCCTGGTACCTGGCGTCTGCACATTGCCGGCGACGGGCCAGAACGACCGCGCCTGGAACAGTTAGCGCAGGCGCTGGGTATTGCTGATCGGGTCTTCTTCGACGGTGTGATCACGTCAGACAGGATGCCGGCCTATTTGCAGCAGCTTGATGTATTGGTGTTGCCGTCGCGCACCACGCCTCAGTGGAAAGAGCAGTTTGGCCGTGTCTTGGTGGAGGCGATGTCTTGCGAAGTCGCCGTTGTTGGCTCTGACAGCGGCGAAATCCCCAACGTGATTGGCGATGCCGGCCTGATATTCCCCGAGGGAGATGAGGAAGCTTTGCGCCGCCACTTGCAGCAGCTCATTCAACGCCCCGAGTGGCGGGATGAATTGGGTCGCCGCGGACGGCAGCGGGTGCTGTCCCATTACACACAGGCGCAGATCGCCGCCCAAACAGTGGCTGTTTATAGACAAATAATAGGGGACGCTTGAGATATAATCGGGATAGCCGCTGTTAGACCTATACACCCGCATGGTTAACTGATAAACGGACAGCTATTTACTGTTTCCAGCCTAACTGGAGGATACACAAGTTGGAAAACAAGCCATCAGGTTCTAAGCGCTGGCTGCGCCGCCTGGGTTATGCTTTATTGCTGGTAGGAGCGCTGCTGGCTCTTTATGGAGGCATTGCTTTTGTCGCCTGGCAAAACGGGCGCTCCTTGCAGCGTCAGCAGATTGAGACGGAGACAGCCGCCGAACTGGCGCGGCAGTTGGAACTGGCGCAGCAAGATGCTGACAATGGCAGTTATGATCTGGCCCTGCGCCGTCTGGAGTGGATTCTGGCGCAGCAGCCAGAATATCCTGGCGTGCGCGAACTGCAAGCCCAAACCATGCTCGCCCGAGATACCCGTCTGACGCCTTCCCCGACGCCCACATTGACGCCTACGCCCACGATCACGCCCACCCCCGAACCTGTTTCGGAACTGGAGCAGTTGCAAGACCTGGTGCAGCAAGAAGAATGGGCTGAAGCTATTTCGGCCATCATCAGCTTCCAGGCGGCTAACCCGAACTATCAGCGATTACAAACGGATAAACTGTTATACGATGCGTATATGGCCTATGGCGTCGAATTGTTGTATGGGGAGCAGGTGGAACTGGGCCTGGCTTACCTGTCCCAGGCAGAGAGGCTGGGGGCGCTGCCCATTGAAGTCGCCGACCAGGCTGCCTGGGGGGAGATGTATTTGCGTGGCATCGCCTTTTATGGGGTGAATTGGAATGCGGCCATTGGTTATTTTTACGAGTTGTGTCTGGCGGCTCCTTTTTACCAGAACGCCTGTGAGAAACTTAACACGGCCCGTATTGCCTATGGGGATCAGTACGCCGCGGTTCTGGACTGGTGTCCGGCGGAGCGGTATTACCGCGACGCGCTGAACCAGACGTACAGCCGCGATCTGGCACAGAAGGTAGACCAGGCCCGCCAGGGTTGCCAGGAGGCGACTCCCACACCGACGCCCACCCTGGAGCCAACAGTTACGCCTGCTGTCGAATCCACACCAATCCCATAGGACTACTGCCTTGATTGTTTTATTGTGGATTTGTGTAACTACTAAGTGACCGTCTAAGAATAACTTCCGTAATTGGTTACGCCAGATCAACGCCGCTGGTTTGTTGCGCCATCATTTTTTGGATCAGGCGCACGGCCTGCCGCGCTGCTTCTTGCGGCGGCAAACCGCCCTCATAAATGTTGCTGATCACGTTGCGCTGGGCATCGGTGGCCGTCAGGGTGGGCCGATATCCCAGGTAAATGCTCATGCTTTCGGCTCGCGCCAGACCGGGACGCTCCCCAATGAGAACCGCGCACACGTTCGCCGTGGCCATCTGGTTGACAGCGTTTAGCAGCCCCACGCGCCCATTTCGCACAAAGAAGGGCGTGCCTACGGTCAGCCCTGCTGCACGCAAGCCATGCTGCAATGCCGGCAACAGCACCGGCAAATTGTGTTCAACGGCGGCTGCGCTCAGACCATCGCTGACAAATAACTGCACGTCGGGTTCTTTTATCAGGCGTTCCGCCAGCGTCTGCATGGCCTCTACTGTCAACAAACGACCCAAATCCGGCCGTTTCAGATATTCCTGGCGTGTGCCGGCGCGGCTGTTCACTTGAAACAACCCCATTTCCAGCAGCAAATCCGGGTCCACCTCGCCCATTAAGGCATCTTGCGTCACGCCATGATCGGCCTGAAACAAGAGTAGATCGGCTGTGCGCGGGCGCGGCCCGGCCCGGCCAATGCCAATTCGCGCCGGGGTGTGCTCATGCAGCCGGCGCTGCTGTGTCGTAGTCGGGTCTGGCAGATCAATTGTCAAGTCGTCAAGGTCCATCATTCGCCTCGCTGTAGAAATTAAGAAAATAATCGGGTAATCTCGCCTTCCTCGCCAGGGAAGGAGTAATGTAGGGCGAGGGGCGCGCAGCGCCC
>CAZDSN010000205.1:0-6986 GCA_964507675.1 uncultured Ardenticatenaceae bacterium
TGTTAGGCGAGCTGATATTAACCGCCAGATAGTCCGCATAAGGATAAACAGCCTGCATAACGGTCACATAGTCTACCAGTGCCGCCGCTAGCGGCGTCTCCTTCTGCATGCCCAGGCTAACGCCCAATACAAAAGGGCGCGGCGCGCGTTGCAAGGCTTGCAGCCGCGGCACAGCCGCAGCCACACCCTCATTTGGAAATCCCATGCGGTTGATGATGGCTCCATCAGCCGCCAGGCGAAAAACACGCGGGCGCGGGTTACCCGCCTGGGGGCGCGGCGTCAACGTTCCCACCTCGACGTGACCAAATCCCAAAGCAACCAGTCCAGCCGCTACCCGCACATCTTTGTCAAAGCCCGCCGCCACGCCCAATACATTGGGAAAAGTTAATCCGAAAAGGGAAACAGGCGCGGCCACTACCGGGCCACGAATCGCCCACAGCAGCGCCCGACCAGCCCTATTTCTCTGCGCCAGCGCCAAGGCGACCAGCGTCCATTCGTGAGCAGTCTCAGCATCCAGCCGCTGTAACCAGGGAAAAAACAAGCGTTGGTAAAGCGTCATTCCCCCCACCCGTAATGAACCATACCCATGTGATATCAGAATAGGCGCCAGCCCCGGCGGCAACGAGGCTGGCGCCCATTGTGGACGTCATGCAGAATGTCTCTGCGGCAAACAGAGAATCATCCTGACACAAGGCATTAGTTGGGGTTGCAATCCAACGTCAGATCCTGAGTCGCGGGATCATACAGGAAAGCACAACCATAATGGCCTTCGGGGACATTGAAGGCTGTGTTAATGGTGTTTTCATAACAGGCTGGCAAACCTGTCTGGAACAGCGTCATCATTTGTCCTGTGCTGGGGTTGAACAAAAAGACACGGAAGAATTTGACGCTGTTGCCTGTCGAGTAGCTGATAGACAGCGGGTTGTAGGTGACGTCCACGGCAGTTGGGTTGCAAGGAGGCGGCGTAGGCGTCATGGTTGGCGTGGGGGGGGGCGTAGGGCTGGGCGTGGGTGTGACGCAGTCCATTGGTTCATCAATTTGTCCACGAATTTCGCCGCCGCCAAAGACGGAAGAGTGGATATTCACATAGGACAGCCCCGCTAAGAAGTTGGCTTCCTGGGCTTCGGTGTAGGTGATGGAGCCAATTTTGGGGTTGCCGGCAGGTAAAGCATACAGAACGCCAGCATTACTTCCCGGTGGCGCAAATCCATGAATGTGCGCCGCCGTTTCCGTACCCTGCAAGCCAGAGAACGTGATGTTGTAATTAAGCTGGTTAGTATCTGTGTCAATGGTCACCAGACCCGTGCCCGTCGCTGGACTACCGTTGGGCGGCACTTCTTCTGCGCCGCTAAGGGTAAACGAAAAGGTATAACATTGGAGCATCGGCATCGCCACCGCTTGCGCCTGACCTGCCTGACGCCATTGCAAACTACCCAAGAAGAAGAACAGGAACAAAAAGATAAGAACTGTGAAACGCAGCAGATGCGTTCCAGATAAACGCTGACGGTGTAACATAGGTAACCTCCCGGATCGAAGTGGACAGAGTTGAGTTATGCTTGCCGCACGGCCTGGTTATTATATCACTATGTTAGCCCCAAACACTACCGTCTCTCTACAAAGTCTCAGCAGTTCGCCTCCTTTCAATCCTTTTGCAAATGCAACAGCACACGATACAATTTTTCTCGATTCCTTATCCGTCACGCTGAAGTTGGTCCTCATACCCTCTGACCGGTTTTCTCTAGCATCCACAAGGAGTTCCATATGATTTCCTCAACTGTCCGTCGTCTCTTATTGGTTCTGGCTCTGACCGTCATGGGCAGCGCCTTTCTGTTAATGCGTTCGCGCCCGGCGGCGGAAACCGTCGCCCGGCAGCAGGCGATACAATCGTTTGCGCCTGTAGGTGTTGGGCAGGATGTTGACGTCCAACCAGCCGCCGCCAACGAGAAGGTTTCCCCAGTAGTGGTCAATCTGGCCGACATTCCCGCCAATGTGTACGACCCCAATAACCAATATGATCGCTGGCAGCGGGGTGAAATTGACTTGAATGAGCACGAAGGAATCATCAGTGAAGCGGTATTACAAGCCATGCAGGCGGCGTCACAAAAGCTGGAACCCGCCGCTAATGTCACGCGAGCCACCAGCGGCCCCGGCCTCAACGCCCCGGCGGTTGGTACCAACTTCGATAGCCTTGACTACACGGAGTGCTGCGGCGGCGGCGGCAATGTGCCCCCTGACCCGGAAATGGCCGCAGGACCCAATCACGTCATCGCGGTGGTCAACGTCGCCTTCCAAATATATAACACCAACGGAGTTCCCCTTACTGGTCCCATCACATTTGCCAGCTTCATGAGCGGTAATTCCAACTGTACAGGCGTTTTTGATCCGAACGTCCTGTATGACGAATCTGCCGATCGCTTTATGCTGGGAATTGATGCTGATGGGACTCACTACTGCCTGGCAGTGTCCCAGACAGGTAATCCCACAGGCTCCTGGAATCTCTACGCCTTTAGCACCGTCTCTGGGCGGCGTGATTTCTTTGACTATCCCCATGCCGGCGTGGGACGCGACGCCATTTACATGGGAGCCAATATCTTCCGCGGCAATCAGTTCAAAGAAGGCCAGGTCTGGGCTTTTGACAAAGCCGCCATGTATGCCGGCGCACCGGCCAGCGCGGTTACCATCGGATTGGGGGTCGCCGAAGATACGCCCCAACCGCTCAACTTGCACGGCTGGGCGCAGGGCGCCTGGCCCGGCAGCGGCCCACACTATATCCTGACGGAAACCAACTATAATGGGCGTGACTATACGGTCTTTGCCTGGAATGATCCTTTTGGCGCAAACAATTTTAGCGCCGTGGGTACAGTAGACCTGCAGGCAGCTACGGGCGTCACTGCCGGCATGCCTGTTAATGTCCCGCAATCAGGCGGCAGTACCGTGCAGGCCAATGATTTCCGGCCACAGGACTTCGAATACCGTAATGGATATGGTTGGACCACGCAGACTATCGCCTGTAATCCTGGCAGCGGCACAGTTAACTGCATTCGCTGGGCGCAGTTAAATCCAGCGACAGCCACCGTTGTGGACGCCGGCGTTTATGCCAGCAATGGTGAGTATCGCTTCTTTGGCGACCTGGCCGCCAACCACTGTAACGATATAGCTCTTGGCTACACCAAGTCCAGCGCCAGCATGTTCCCCTCCATCTGGTACACCGGACGCGAAAGCGGCGATCCCGCTGGCTCACTCCAGGCAGAAGCGCAGCTCAAAGCAGGCGAAATTACCTACACAGCCTTCGACAGCGTGCCGCGCCGTTGGGGCGACTACACCGAAATGACAATTGCGCCTGATGGCGTTACTTTCTGGTATCTGGGAGAATACAGCAAGAATACAGGCACTACCAACGGCCGCTGGGGCACTTATATTGGCTCCTTCTCTTTTCCCAACTGCGACGTTGGCCCACTGCCGACGCCAACTCCCCCGCCACCAACGCCTACACCGGGACCCAGTGAAAATATGCACGTCGGCGATCTGGATGGCAGCAGCACGCCGGCTAATGGCGGGCGCTGGCACGCCACAGTGACCATCACCATTCACGACGCCAGCGATAACGCGCTGGCCAATGCTACCGTCACTGGTAGTTGGAGCGGCGGCGCTTCTGGTTCTGCCTCTTGCACCACCAATGGCAGCGGCCAATGCGCCGTAACTAAGAACAATATCAAGGGCAACCAGAGCAGCGTTACCTTCACTGTCACCAATGTGACAGAAGCAACGCATACCTATGAGGCAAACGCTAACCATGATCCGGACGGCGACAGCAACGGTACAACTATCACGGTGCTAAAACCGTAACCGATCGTAACCTTATCCAGGCCCCCAGGCGCGGGCAGCAGCCGTTAAGCTGGTAACGGGTCAATCAAGGCGGCTACTGCCCCCGCCGGGTCCTGGATAACGCAGAAGGTGACGCCAGGCCCTATTTCTCGTGGGCCATCCAACACCTGCCCTCCCAGACTCTGGCAGCGGGTAATGCTTTGACTGATGTCATTTACCTGGATGTAGATGAGCCATTGTGCCGGCAGTTTTGCGTTCACCCCTTGCGCAAAACAAATGCCGGCAACGGTGCTGCCCTCAGCAGGTGTGTTCATGTTAAAATCTTCGTAATCCCCCATGGACACAGGCGCAAAAGTCCACCCCACCACCGCGCTGTAAAAATCGCACACCCGCACGGCATCCGGCACAGTCAAGTCTGTCCACAAGATTTTTCCAACCAGCTTTTCACGACTCATGCCCAATTCCCATCACATCGTGATGGGTTTGCGCTTGTAGGCAAGCATGCGCAAACCATTCAACGACACCAACACTGTGCTGCCTTCGTGCCCTACGACGCTTAAGGGTAACGCCAGATTGAAGCCCAACACCGCCAGGATCAACACCACAATCATGCCAATGGCAAAAGTCAGGTTCTGTACCAGCGTTTTGCGCGTCTGGCGGCTGAGAGCAATGACGTAAGGGATATTCCGCAGGTCATCGGCCATCAGAACAATGGCGGCCGTTTCCAGAGCTACGTCTGTGCCCGCCGCTCCCATAGCAATGCCGATCTCAGCCAGCGCCAGAGCGGGCGCATCGTTTACGCCGTCCCCCACCATGGCCACGGGACCATATTTGCGTCCCAGTTCTTTAATGATGTTCATCTTATCTTCAGGCATCAGTCCCGCGTGTACCTCGTCCACACCCACTTCGCGGCCAATCGCCTGAGCCACCCGTGGATTATCACCCGTCAGCATGACAATGCGTTCAATGCCTACAGCTTTCAATTCGCGCACGGCAAGCGCTGCATCAGGGCGCACAATGTCAGCGATGCCTATTGCGCCCAGTAAGTGCGCCTGACCATCGTCCATCCGCGCCACAAGAACGGCGGTTTTGCCGGCATCATGCAAACCAGCCATCATGGCTGCCACTGCCGGCATATTCTCCACGCCATAAGCCGCAAAATACCGCTCGTTGCCCACCGCAATCCGCTCCCCATTCACAAAAGCCCGCACCCCTTGACCCGTCTCTGAGTGGAAATCCGTCACTGGCGGCAGCAGCAGCTCTCGTTCGTTGGCTGCCTGTACAATCGCCTGCGCCAGCGGGTGCTCCGATTTGGCCTCCACAGATGCCGCCAGTCGCAGCAGTTCCGTCTCAGATTCGAGCGTCTCAGACAACCTGACAATGTCAGTCACCTTTGGCTGACCCACGGTCAGGGTTCCTGTCTTGTCAAAAGCGATTACTTTGATGGTCGCCGCTTGCTCCACAGAAGCCCCTCCCTTGAACAATACGCCCCGCCGCGCCCCATTGCCAATAGCAGACAAGACGGTGGCAGGTGTGCTAATAACCAGCGCACAGGGAGACGCCGCCACCATCAAAGTCATTGCCCGATAAAAGGCGCTGGAAAAAGGCTGACCCAAAATGAAAATGGGAATGGCGATTGCCAGCGCTGTCATGATAATCACGCCCAAAGCATAATACTGCTCAGCCGTATCAATAAAACGCTGCGTTTTCGCCTTCTCGCTCTGCGCCTCTTCCACTAACTTGATCAAGCGGGCGATAGTTGAATCTCTAGCCAGGCGCGTCACACGCACCTCCAACGCTCCCTGTTGGTTAATAGCCCCAGATAGCACCGCATCCCCCACTCCTTTATGCACGGGCATAGACTCGCCTGTGATGATGGATTGATCCAGGCTGCTGGAGCCTTCTACAATATCGCCATCCAGCGGAATACGGTCGCCAGGACGCACAATCATCAAGTCGCCCACGTAAATTTGCTCAATGGGCAGTTCCATATTCCGCCCGCCGCGCCGCACCAGGGCTGTGCTGGGTCGCAATTTCATTAAACTACGAATAGCGTTTCGCGTCCGATCCATGGCCAGGTTTTGCAGCACATTGGAAAGAGAAAACAAAAACAGCAGCATGGCACCTTCAAAAGGCGCGTTCACTAGCGCCGCCCCTGCCGCCGCCAGCACCATGAGCAAATCAACGTCAATAGTCCGCTGGCGCAGCGATTGCAGACCGGCAACCGTACCATAATAGCCGCCGGTAACATAGGCAATGGCATAAGCCACCGTGGAGGCGACAGTTAGTTCCAGCCGATGTGTCACAAACCCCACCACCATACCGATAAAGGTTATGACGGTGAAGATAATCTCCGCCCGGTCTGTGGCCAGCCAGGCGCGCAATTGCGACCACAAGCCCCGCGGCAGCGCCACCGCTTCCGCCAGATCCTCCCGCATCACGGGTGCGCCAAACGACTGCACCGTTTCCATCAACTGGCTGGAAGAAACAATGGCATTGTCGTAATGAATGGTTAGCGCGCCACCCATGTAACTGGCAGTGGCCCGCTGCACTCCTTCCACCTGGCGCAGGCGATTTTCCAGGGCCAGCGCGCATGACTCACAAGCGCGCCCCCCCTGCTTGCCCAGACGCATTACACAGGTATCCCAACGTTGCCGCAGCACAGGCCCAACCTGATGCATGACCTCCTTGATGTCGGTCGCAGATACCTGCTGCGGATCATAAGCGAAGGCGAATTTTTCCTGCTGCGTATCCACCTGGATTTGTACAATACCTGGCTGATCCGCCACGACCTCTTGGATCACGTCCAGGCAGCTCTCTTCTTCAGGTAAGCTCTCCAGATTCCGTTCTTTAGAAGTTGATGGTGTTGATGTAGTCATAACTCGTGCCATTTGCGCCGGGCAAACCGGCATTTTTGGTTAGCCTAAATGATGGATTTAACCCAGGTTAAGTTATACCTGAGATTCACGCTCAAGGCAACTGGGTGCGGCTGGGTGCGTGTCCGGGAACAAGTTCCCCGGGTAGAGGCTACCGCCTCCACTCCTCAAATACGACGTGATTTTAGCGGCCGTTTCATCCTCAGGAAAAATGAAAAACGGGATATTTATTGGTTCCACCGCTTATCTTATGATAGAATGGAGAACTTTCGTTCTATGCAACCG
>CAZDSN010000206.1:0-6980 GCA_964507675.1 uncultured Ardenticatenaceae bacterium
GATGAGGCACTTATGAACTTACAACGAGTGACGATTACCTTACCGGAACCTATCTACCAGCGCGTAAAAAGGCGATCTCAACAGATGCAGCGGTCCGTGGCGGACGAGTTGGCGGCTGTGGTGGCGGCTTCTCTGCCGGAACAGGAAAGCTTACCAGCCGACATTGAACAAGAGCTCTCAGAGCTAGAGTTGTTCACCGACGAAGAACTATGGCGAGCGGCGCGTATGACCGCGCCGGCAGATAAGCCGGAACGAATGCAGGTTTTGGTTGAAAAGCAACAGTGGGAAGGGTTGACGGATTCGGAAAAGCAAGAAGCGGCTCTACTGTCTCACTTCTTTAATCGGGTGATGTTGGTGCGGGCTAAAGCGGCCGTTCTCCTTCAAGAGCGCGGTCACGACGTTGGTCAACTTCTGGATTCCTAACCAGTCAACGCATGAGTTCTATTCCAACGGCATGGCAGCAACAGATAGCTGAACGCTCTCAATATTGTTGCAGCTATTGCCAGAGCCAACAACGTTTGATGGGCGTTTCGCTGACTATTGACCATATTATTCCGCAGTCATTGGGCGGCGCGACAGAATTGGACAATTTATGCCAGGCCCGCTGGGATTGCAACCTGATCAAAGGTGACCGGACCACGGGCATAGATACCCGGACGGGGACGCCGGTTCGTCTATTTAATCCCAATCAACAAAAGTGGTCAGACCACTTTAGATGGAGCGAAGATGGGTCACATATCATTGGCATGACGCCTGTGGGGCAGGCCACTGTTGTTGCCATCAAGTTGAATCGCTCCCAGTTGGTAGAGGCTCGTCGCTACTGGGTAAAAGCTGGCTGGCATCCACCACCCATTTTAGATTAGACAGAAAGCCGAATGAGGTAGGGTTGTAGTTTTTTCCCAACTGCGTTCCCGTTTGTTGTGTAATCAAACGATGAGGCGCTTACAAACTAACAACGAGTGGCTATTACCTTACCAGCACCTGCCTACTAGCGTATAAAGAGGCAATCCCAAAAGATACGGCGGGCAGTGCCGGACGAGTTAGAGGCTGTACCAGACAGGTGCTTGGTTCGTCATCAGTTGGGGGCAGATTGGGAGGCGGCGGCGTGGGGGGCGGTGGCGCCGCTGAGCAGGCCGAGGGTGAGCCAGAAGAGGAGGTAGGTGGGGACGAATTCGAGGAAGTAGTCGAAGAAGCCGTGGAGGAGGAAGATGAGGATGGCGCTGGTCAGGCCGAGGGCCCATAGGGAGGCGTCCGGTGGGTGGGCGGCGGCTGGGCGGCGGCGGTGGAAGTGGAGGGCCTGGCGGGCGGCGACGAGGAGGAGGGCGGCGAAGGAGAGGAGGCCGAGGGCGCCGGTGTCTGCCAGGAGTTCGAGATAGAGGCTGTTGGCGTGGATGCCGCGATCCCATTGGTCTAAGCCGAGGTAGGGGCCGTAGAGGTGGCGGAAGTTGCCGGGGCCGACGCCCAGAAGGGGGCGCTGGCGGAACATGGCCCAGGCGGCTGACCATAGCTGCTGACGGGAGACGGCGGCGGTGGTTCCGGTCTGGTCGCTGCGGGGCTGGGTGGGGGGCAGGTCGGGCGGGGCGGCGGCGCTGCCGGCATTGCCGGCGCTGCCGGCGCTGCCGGCACTGCCGGCACTGCCGGCAGTGGCAGTGACCGTTACCGCCGATTCGATGTCGGGTACGCCGCGATGGTGAAACCAGAAGCGCCCGGCGTGTTCCAGGCCCCAAGCCAGGCGGTAGCTGCCGGGGGGCAGGGGGGGCTGGAGGGGGATGGTCAGGGCGACTGTTTCGCCGGGGGACAGGTCGTGGGGCAGGGGTTGCAAGCCGAAGGGCAAGGCGTAGGCTGTCTGACCGTTGGCGGTGAGCCAGCGGTAGCGCAGGCGAATGGGGAAGTCGCCGCCTGCCTGCCAGAATACGGGGCTGTCGTTGGTGACTTGCACGGTTACGGGGGTAGTTTGACCAGCAGGTAGGGCAATTTGGGCGGGGGCCTGGTAGCTGGCTTGATACCAGGCGTTGTCGGTTTCCTGCGACAAACGGGCGCGGAATTCAGGGGAGCGGAGGGTCAGCAGCAGGCTGGCAAGCAGCAGCGTCAGGCTGGACAGCAGCAGGGGGGCGCGCAAGGTAGACCAGCGGCGGGAGAGCAGAAAGAGGAGCAGGAAGATGAGGAGGAGGGCGAAAATGCCGGCACGGGTGAGGGTCAATACGGTGACCAGGGTGCATAGGGCGGCAATGCCGGCAGCCAGCCAGCGGCGACGGGGGCGGACGGCGGCGGCAGCCAGGGCTAAGGCGATGGGCACGGCCATTTCCAGAAACATGGCGGCAATGGTGGCGTATTGGAAGGAGGCGCTGACGCGAACGGCGTTGCCCACAAAGGTGGGCTGCCGTTTGAACAACTGCAGCAGGGGATTGAGCCAGGGACAGCCGGCGGCTTCGCCCAAACCAATGAGCGCGCTGACGCCGGCGCCGGCCACGATGGCCCATAGCATCTGGCGCGTATAATGGGGCCGGCTGGCGATGGCCTGCGCCAGCAGGTAAGCAAATGCGCCGTTGGCAAAGCGGCTGAAAACTTTCAGGGCATCGCCGCGGTGCGCGGGGGCCAGCAGCGCGGAAATCAGCGCCGCTGCCAGAAAAGCCAGCAAAGGGAAGAGCGAACGCCAGTGACGCTGCCAGAGAGCGGTAAAGAACGCGGCTGGCTGGCGTCTGACCAGATAGACGCCCCAGACAAGGGCGGTGCCTGCCAGGAGCAGTTCCAGGTTGGTGAACTGCGCCCAGGGCAGCCGCAGCAGCGACCAGATGCTTTCGAAGGGCAGCGTGAAGACGAGCAGCAGCGTCAGAGTGAAAGGGAGAGGGGAACGGCAAACAGTTAACAGGGAACGGAAAACAGTCAACAGAGGACCTGTGTCAAAAGCCGGAGGTTTCGGGGCGTTGGTAGGCGATGAGTTTGTGGAGGGCGCGCAGTTCCAGGGGGTAGCGGTAGAAGCCGAGGTGGTAGCGCCAGGCGGAGACGCCGCGCAGGATGCGCCGCCAGGTCTGGGTGAGGCGGGCGTCGGTGGAGGTGGGATAGTAGGCGTTCAGCACGCGCTCGAAGTCATACAGCCTGGCTTGCAGCGGCTGTTTGACCCAGGGCATGGTGCGGCTGCGCCGCTGCGAGAATTCCAGCCAGTCAGGGCTAACCCACTCTTCCAGGGTTTCGGGAAAAGCAAAGCCGTCGGCGCGGGCTTCGTCGTACAGGTCGCCAGCCAGGGGAACGGGGGTGTAGAGGTACATAATGATTTCGGCTGCTGGATTGACGGCTTTGACCTGGCGGATAAAAGCCATTGTCTGGCGAGCGTCCGTTTCGGGATCGGGGGGATTGCCCATAACGAAGGAAAATTCGGGCACAATGTCCCACTGCCGCATGAGGTGAGCCATCTCCAGGGTTTTGGCGGCGGTCATGGTTCCGCCTTTGTCCATGCGTTTGAGGGTTTCGTCGGAACCGGATTCGGCGCCCATGAAGACCATGTGCAAGCCAGCGTCGCGCATTAAGCGCCAGGTTTCGGGGGTGTATTTTTGCATGGTGTCAATGCGGCCCTCACCCCACCAGCGCAGCTTGAGGTTGCGGTGCAGCAGTTCCTGGCAAAATTCAGCCACGCGCTTTTCGGATGTAAAGAAGTTGTTGTCGTAAAATTCAATGGCGTTGACGCCCCAGCGCTGGTGATACATCTCGGCTATGTCGGCTACCGTTTGGGCGCTTTGCGGCAGCCAGCGGCCATTGACCATGTTGACAACGGCGCAAAAGTTACAGAAGAAGGGGCAGCCATAGGAAGAATGATACCCCAGGGTACGGGAGCCGAGGAAGGTGCGGCGGACATAGCGGGCGACGGGGAGGCGATCAAAGTTCCAGGCAGGCAGGGTGGTGGGGTGCGGAATCGGCGCCAGGGGATTAGAAACAGGTTCCTGGGAGGCCAGGCGATAGGCGATGCCAGGGAAGGGCGGCGCGGCGGCCTCGCCGGAGGCAGCGGCCAGGCTCAGTTCGCGGGTGAGCGCGCGCTTTTCGGCGGGGGCATACAGCCAGTCAATAAGCTGGCGGAAAGCGTGCTCCCCGTGGCCGCGCACGACGTAATCCACGAACTGTGAGCGCAGCACGGCATCCCAATGCTGCGTGGGGAAGTAGCCGCCCCAGATGATGGTCAAATGGGGGTGGCGCTGTTTGAGTTCGCGGCAGAGGGGGACGGCTTGCTGCAACTGGGGGCCGGGCATTACCGTGCAGGCCAGCACCGGCTGCGCCCCGGCCTGGCGAACCTGGGCATCCAGGGCTTCCAGGGGGTCGTCTTCCAGATTGCCATCGAGAATGCAGTAATCGTACTGCCCTTCCAGCACGGCGCCAACCGCCAGCAGCGACATGGGCAGGATGGGTTTGCGGTTGGCGGAGGATTGGGGGTTATAGAGAATGATCATGGGCAAGGGGGGATGGGGATTATTCATGCGGCAGGCGTTGCAGCACGAGGATGTAATGGTCGCCCCAGCCGGCAGTGAGCGCAGCGGTGGCTGCTTCCAGACGGTTGAGAGCGGCAAAAAAGCGGGGCCAACGCTGCACCAGGTGACCCAGATAGCTGGGCGGCAGCCAGAGACCCAGGCTGTAGCTGTGGCGGCGGCGGAACCAGGGGGCAAACTGCTGGCTGAGGGCGCGCATGGTGGGATAGTAAATGGGAATCTGGACAGCGCCAATTTGAGCCAGGGCCGGAGCGCGCTGCCGGCGGAAGGCAATATCTGGCTGGCTGTGCAGCAGGTGCCAGGCCGTTTCCCAGGGGCAGAATGGCCCCATGGGCACGAGCACCAGGTAAGCGCCCGGGCGGACAAGCTGGCTGAGGGCGCGAGCCAGCGCCGCCCATTCATTGGTGGTGTTGAGGCCGCCGAAGTTGCTTAACACGCCATCAAAGGGTCCCTCAAGGGGGACCGTGTGCCCCGTTATGTCTTGCCAGGCAGCCGTGTGTACCTGAATCTGATCAGCGACGCGGGCCTGTTGGGCTTTGGCGGCGGTTTGCCGGCACATGGCCGGCGAACCATCGGTAGCGGTGACGCGCACGCCGCGCCGGGCCAGCCAGACAGCGTCTTCACCGGTGCCGCAGGCTAATTCCAAGATATGCTGGCCGGGGGTGAAATAGCGCGGCAGCACCTGCCATACGCGCTGCCGCAGCATCTGGCCCAGGGGGGTGTGGCTGAAATCGGCGTCGTAGGTGGGGGCGAAGGCGTCGAAGGTGGACATAAGGGTGAGGTGTGAGGTATGAGGGGGTTACCAGGCGTCGGCGGCGCGCTGTTCGGTGTCCCAACCGCGCCCGCCGGCCTGGCTGCCGTGCATTTCTTCTCGCTGCCGCCGGGTCAGCCACATGCCCAGCCGCCCATAACGGGCATTAGCCAGCAGGCGGGCCTGGCGCAGCAGGTTGCCGCTGTGGTTCTGGCGGAGCTTGTGTAGATTGACTTCGTTGACCATCCAGCGGGTGGCAAAGCCGTAGAAGCGGGCTGAGTAGCGACCTGTGACGCGCAAGTCCCGATCCGTGCGTTCATCCCAGGCCAGGCTGGTGGTCAGGCGGTCTTCGACTTCATGGTAATAGGTTGTGCCTTTGATGGGGTAGGCTACTGTGGTTAGAAATACGTCGGGGCCGGCAACTTTCAAATGATCCACGGTAGCGGCCAGGTCGGCTACGGTTTCCCCTTCATAGCCTAACATGATGAACATGCCCACTTCAATGCCGCGCGCTTGCAGCATGTGCGTCTTCTGCTGCACGTCCAGGACGTTGGCCTTGCGCTGCATTCCGTCCAGGATGCGCTGGGAGCCGCTTTCGGAGCCAATCCAGAGGCGGTAGCAGCCCATATCCGCCAGGGCGTCTATAACCGCTTCGTTGAGGCGGTCGGCGCGGCTAATACACTCAAATGGCAGCCGGATGCGGCGCTGCTTTAGCTCCTGGTGGTATGCCAGGAACCAACGGGGGTGGATGGTGAGGACATCATCCGCATACCAGAGCACGTCGGGCTGGTAGCGGGACTGAATCCAGGCCACTTCGTCCGCCACGTCTTCAACGGCGCGGCGGCGATGGGTGTGGCCGAAAACGGTGTGGCTGCACCAGGAACAGGTGTAGGGGCAGCCGCGGGCGGTGATCAAGGAAACAGAACTGTGGCCGTGATGGGTTTTCCAGGTATCCAGGTATAACTGCAGGTCAATGGCTTCGCGGTCGGGCCAGGGTTGGGCAGACAGGTCTTTGATTTGGGGACGCGGCGGGGTGACGATGATCTGTCCATCCCCGCGGCGAAAGGCAATGCCCTGGATGGCGTCTAATTGGGACAGGCCATGCCGCGCCAGATGGGGGATGAGTTCGGTCAGGGTGAGTTCCCCTTCGCCGCTGACAATGATGTCTGCGCCGCGCGCCAGATAAGCGGCAGCATAGGAGACGGGTTCGGGGCCGCCGAGAATGACTGTGGCGTTGATTTGCCGGCACACCTTGATCATTTGCAGCACATTCTGTTTGGTCATCAGGTTGCAGTAGATGCCGACCAGGGAGGGGCGGCGCTGGCGCAGCATATCGGCAAAGCCGGCCAGCGTTTGGAAGGTGCTGTCGTAGATGTCTACGTTGAAACCTTGCGCTTTCAAGTGGGAGGAGAGGTAGAGCAGGCCCAGCGGGGGGTAGGGCTTCATGATCTTCTGTTCGTGGGCGTCTTCGGCGATGAAGTAGCCGTGGGTCAGGAGGATGTCCGGGGTGGTGGTGGTTTCGTGGGTCATTGGGAAGAAATAGTTAATGGGTGAATGGGTGAATTCGTGAATGGTTAAGGGAGCGTGGCTGCGCCCAGGGTTAGCCGGTGGCAGTCCCGCCTGCGGCGGGACTGCCACTCTATATGATGGGTAATTTTGGGCGCATTCGCGCCCAAAATTACCCGGAGGGGGAAGGGGAGGGTGAGGTGGGCGGGGTTGGTCATTGGGAAGAAATAGTTAATGGGTGAATGGGTGAA
>CAZDSN010000207.1:0-6940 GCA_964507675.1 uncultured Ardenticatenaceae bacterium
ACGTTGTTACCTCACCTGCCAGCAGCGCGGTCGCTGCCAGCATCCGGCGGCGTAGCCGCGTTTGGTCATTCGCACGGCGGGGAACTGCCACACGCTCCCGTCGAAGCGACTGCTGTAGCCCGTTTATTGGGCGGGCGCGCTTTCCTGGAAGAAGCAGCGACGCGGGACGAAGTGGCGCGGCAGGCAGCGCAGGCAGCCGTGCTGCACCTGGCTACGCATGGAGATTTTCGCCCGCAGAATCCGCTGTTTTCCGGCCTGGCGCTGGCGGATGGGCAGTTGAGTACCCTGGACATATTTCATTGGCGGCTGCCAGCCTCTCTGGTTGTCCTCAGCGCCTGCCAGACGGGGCGCAGCGTGGTCAGCGGCGGGGATGAGCTTTTGGGGCTGATGCGCGCTTTTCTCTATGCTGGCGCGTCGGCGCTGGTACTGAGTTTGTGGCCGGCGGCAGATGCCGGCACGCGCAGCCTGATGACCCGTTTCTATACCCATTTGGCGGCTGGGGAGCCAACTGCCGCCGCCCTGCGCCAGGCGCAGCTTTCTCTCCTCCACAGCGACCATGCCCATCCTTATTATTGGTCGTCTTTTTTCCTCGTCAGTCGTTAACCAACAGACAACAGAAAACAAAGAACAGAAAACGGGGAACAGTTTACTGAACGGAGCAGACTGCAAAAATCTGGCAGATTTTTGCAATCTTTGGTCCGCGCGCCGGAAAAATGTGGCCTGCCCCGTTTATATGAGCAAGAACGGGGACATGCCCCACAAACCACCGGCAGGGCGGAGAATCACAGGTACTCCGTCCGCTTCCATCTCAAGGAGAGATACAGATGCTTACCAGTCGTTTTTCTCGTGTTCTACTGTTTGTTGCCTTTGTTTTGTTGTTTGGCGCGGGCGCAGGCCTGGCGCGGGCTGACGAGTACATCGAGGCCGCGTGTACCCATTACCTGGTGGCAGTAACCCCACCGATGGCCTTGACCTATGTGTGTTCCGATCATGCCAATCAGTTGGTGGGCATTGGCACCAGTAATCCCCAGGCGCGCCTACACGTAGACCGCGCTATCAGCCACACTTTGGGCGCCGCGGAGAAGATTACCTTCAGCAACGCGGTCGGTTCCATTGGCACGATTGGCCTCCATTCCGTATCTACCCCACTCAACAGCAAAGGCGCGCAGGAAGGCGTTCGCGCTGAAACCTCGGTGCTGCCTACGGGGCATCCGCAGCAGGGCACCGCCACCGGGCAGTTGGCTTACTCCAGTGGCTGGTCTGCCAGCGGTAACATGGTGGGCACGCAAGGTATCGGACGGCCGCGGAGTTTGTCGAACTTCGATAACTCATTTACCTCACGCGGTCTTGGCGGCAGTTTCATTGGCGGGCCAGACCCGAACTTCGTCCTGTCGCTGAACGGCACGGGCACGTACTGGGTCGGCGGCGTCGCCGGCCAGGTTGATGGAAGGATTGACAACACGCCTGCCCGCGGCGCAGTAGCCGGAGTGATTGGCCTGGATCTAAATGTAGGTACAGCCCAGAGCTACGCAGGCTACTTTGAAGGGGATGTGCGCGTGAAAGGGGGCTACTTGCAGTTAGACACGACAGTGGGCGCACCGCCAGCCAGCGATTGTGCGGCACAGTACGTGGGGCGGATGATTTTTGAACCAGGCGCGAATCTGCTCTGGATTTGCAATGGCACAGCCTGGATTTCTAAGTAAGCAGGCTCACAACAAGGTTGATACGCTATGTAGGGGCGGGTTTGAAACCCGCCCTTAGCGCTTACCCCCAAAAATCCTGAAGAAGCACGTTTTCTAGAATAGCTGTTCCATGAGGATGCGCTGCAAGAGCAGCGCACCTTGTTCATAGAAATGCGCCGGAGGTCGCCAATCATGAACAAGTTACGCAATCGTTTGGTTCCTGGTTTGTTATGTGTGCTAATGGTAATGGTGGCGTCAGTAGCGCGGCCAGCGGCAGCGCATCTGGACCCGCCAGGCCCGCCTGCTTTCCAGGAGGTGGTCTGGCTGTTGGGCGTGAATGTGATAGATGATATGGATCATGGCGGCGGCCCAGGCGAACTGTGGCTGGACTGGAGTGTAACGCAGCCCGGCCATGCGGGAGACGCCACCGCCGGACGGCTGCCGGGCGCAGGCACAGTTGCCGTGAACGCGCCGCCGGCGGCTCCCTTTCCCGTCGCTTTTCCGGTGCTGCTGTACAATCACCTGAACTGCCACCCACTGGAGCGTCCGTTGGGTATTCTGTTCACTCTCAACGACGATGACGGGCCTTTTGCCCCCGACAGCAGCCCGTTGGGAATGGCTATGGGGGCGATGGCAGGGGTGTTTGGGGCCGTCAACGGTCAGTTTTCCTATACGGTACAGGTGATGGTTGTGCCGCAGCCGGCGTTAAACCCATTGTGCGCGAATCCCGAACTGGGACATGATGAGCAGCCATCCGTACCCGAACCGCCCCCGCCTACGTACACACCCTCTGGGCAGAACTTCTCGTTTGCCGACGGGCTGGTGACGGCTTACGACGATGCCGGCAATATCCTCTGGCAAACGGAGGTCACCGGGGAGGCGGAACTCCTGACACAACCGGAGGCAACGGCGGCAGCCGTTGTGGACGACGTAAGCGTGCAGTTGTTCTTTGCCAATGAACAGATCATCTCGCTAGAAACAATGGGGCGAGCGCAGGTGGTGGCTGGGGATGGGGTATGGCTGGTGTTGGATGATGCCGGCATTGCCTTCTTCGATCTGTCTGGCAACCTGCTCAACCACCTGCCCACTGCCGGTCGCCCCAGCCTGCCAGCGGCCGCTTTGGTGAATGAGACAGCCATCTACCTGGCGCAGGATACGGCAGCGGTGTATGTGCTGGATGGCGTGGGGCAGATGATTGCCGGCATTCCCGCCGGGCCTGCCGCCCAATTGACGCTCTATGCAGACCGCTTCACCATCATTGACCAGGCTATGGTGAGTGCGTACAGCCTGGACGGCGAGTTGATCGGGACGATCAACCTCTCCCCCACCGCCCAGGTTATGACAGAGGGCAACCGCATCATCCTCATTGATGACGATTCGGTGAGCATTTACGACCGCGATGGCAACCTGGTGCGCCACGTTCCCACTGACGGCCGGGCGGACGTCCTGGTCAGCGATGACTGCATCATCATCATTGATGACGACTCCGTAGACATCTACGACCGCAATGGCAACCTGATTCGCCACGTGCCCACCGATGGGCGAGCCACGGTGAAAGTAGACGGCGACCGCATTGTCATCATTGACGATGATTCGGTGGACATCTACGACAAGAATGGCAACCTGATTCGCCACGTGCCCACTGACGGCAAAGCGGACGTGATCATCACGGACGACCACATTATCATCATTGACGATGATTCCGTAGACATCTACGACCGCAATGGTAACCTGATCCGCCATGCGCCCACCGATGGGCGAGCCACAGTGAAAGTGGACGGCGATCGCATTATCATCATTGACGACGATTCCGTAGACATCTACGACAAGAATGGCAACCTGATCCGGCACGTACCCACCGATGGCAAAGCGGATGTGCTGGTGCATGGCGACCGCATCATCATCATTGACGACGATGCCGTAGACATCTTTGACCGCGATGGCAACCTGATCCGGCACGTGCCTACCAGTTCGGGGGACGAGCGGTCGCCGCGGACCATTGTGGCCGCGAGCGCGCGCGCCCTGGTGGCCCTGTATGAAAGTCGTATAGCCGTGGCTGACGCCCAAAGCGTGGCGGTATATGATCTGGATGGCAACCGGTTAGTGTACGTGTTGGCAGACAACATCACGGGGATCGGCTTCAGCGATGAACAGTTGGCCGTTACCGACGCGAACAGCTCTATCACCTACTACCCGCTTTTCGGGCTGCTCTATCGCGCCTATACGCCTATGACAGCCAGACCTTAAGGGAAGAAGAAGGCTGGTAATATAGCTTTCAAAACCGGTGCGTTATTTCCGTCGTTTTATACCAGTTGACAAGGGGCAGTGATCAGCCCATAATCCTTGCAAGCGGCCATCACTGCCCCATCCCAGCCAGATTCCACCAGCAACAAGGTAAAGGTATTCCATGCGCAAAGGAACGACAATTTTGTTCATTATGGCGACGGCAACGTTCCTCCTGTGGAGTTGGGGGCGGGCGCTCTCGCCTGCGCCTGCGGCTGTGGCTGAAACCTTCGCCGGCACAGGGCGGCACGTAGCCTTCATTGGCGAGCCAACGCACATCGTCAGCGTGACGCAGCCGTTTGCGGCGGCGAACGCGCTGAAACCACTACGGACTTACAACGATACCGCCGCCTACCTCTTTGAAGCCCCGCCGCCTATCCAGGGCGGCCTTTATCCGCCGGACGTGGTAATCCAGCTTTACGAAATCACCACGGACACACTGCACGCGGATCAGGTGCTTGCGCAGGTCGTTGCCGCCGCCGCTCTCCTTGATGTCACAACTACCTCTGAAAACCTGGGTTGGCTCTCCTATCTGCCAGGTCGCGTCCTTCTCAGCGGCCCGTGCCAGCAAATTGACATCGCCGTTATGGGGCTGCCTGGTCTGGCGGAACTGTCGCGGCTGCCGCTGCGCGCGGCAGCGCTGCCGCCTGGCTGCAATGAAATACGGCTATATGCGCTGACCGGTGTGCCTGTCAGCGCCGTTGTGGCCCAAATGAACAACATGGGGCAGGTCGCTGCCGGCCCGAATTACCTGATCATTGGCGCGGATGAGGAGTACGTGGCGGGGAGTCCCGCCGGCCCCCAAGAGCCAGATGCACCGCCGCTGCACGCTGCGCCATCATCTTGTACAGGGGCCGAAGTGCGGGTAGTCTTGTTCGATACACTGCCCTATGCGGTTGATCCCGCAGATGGCGGCGTACCGGTGGAGATAGATGGCGTGACGGTAACCGCCTCGGCCCCCTATACGCTGCCGGAGACGCTGCCCACGGGGGTGTATGAAGTGCCGGCACACGGCTCGTTCGCCGCCAGCACAGCCCTGGCCGTTGTGCCGCAGGCAGATGTGCACCTGGTGCGGGTATTGAATGACACGGGGATTGGGGATTTGTTTACCCTATTCCAGGCGATGAACGGGATGGTCACACAAACGCTGGCCGTGAGCGATACGCTGGCGGGGGCGGTGTTTAATTACAGTCTGGTAATTGAGGCCAGCCCGAGCAATCTGACGACGACGGTGGGGATTGGGCAGATGTTGGAGACAGTGGAGAATGCCGGCATTCTGCAGATCGCCGCCGCCGGAAATGATTCAGCCTTTACCACCGTGCCACAACCCATGCCCCACCCGGCGGCGCATCCGCAAGTAGTCGGCGTTACAGCAACCACCTGGAATGACCAACTCGCCTGCTACGCCAATGAGGGAGACGTGGCCCTGCTGGGCGGCGGCATTCCCCGCGATACGGGCGACTGCCAGATTGCTGACTTAGTCGCTGCCTGCCGTGACCAGGGGCATTCTGAATATTGTGTCACCGGCTGGGACCCGGACACAGCATTTACCACCACCCAGTACGATTGGGGGCTGGGCACGTCGTTTGCTGCGCCAGGGGCAGCGGCGCTGGCGGCGCAGTTGATGGCCTGTATCGAAGCGCCGTGGACACTGCCGGCGACAGTGCGCGCGGACCTGTTAGAGTTGGCTGTGCCAGAGAGTGATGGGGCGCTGGGTGCGGGCATTTTGCCCAATCTTTACCTGCTGCCGGCAGGTCAAATCTATCTACCGGTCCTACAAAAAAGCGAGGCTCCTCTCACAGCGGGCGCTGGAAGAGAAGCCTCTAGGGAGCCATAAGCGGGGTGGACCACTAACAGGCGCTAGCAGTATCTCCACCCCTTGGGGGAGCCACTGTCATTTTATCCAACTGCCGTATTCTGTCAAATTTTGCTGTTTTCTACACACCCAGCTCAATACCACAGCATGACGGTGACGGGTGCGCCAGCCGCCAGCCCATTGGCATCGGCTGGAATGCAGATCAGACCATCAGCACGAGCCAGCGTAAAGATGAGGTTACTTTTGCCAAACACGGGCTGGGCCAGATAGCCGGCAGGCGTCGGCTCCAGGCGCACGGCGATCCATTCTTCACGCCCCGCTTGCGAGGCCAGGTTTAGCCCCAGGCGGGCGGGCACGGCTGGGCGCGGTCGCCGCTGACGCAGACCGAGGTGGGTTTCAATGAGCGGGGTGACGAAAAGATTGGCAATCACCAATGCGCTTACGGGATTGCCGGGCAGCCCGATAACGGCTTTGCCGGCACATACCGCCAGGATAGTCGGCTTGCCAGGTCGCACGTTGATGCCATGCACCAGCACCCCAGGCGGTCCCAGTTCGGCAATTGTCTGCGCCGTCAGGTCGCGCACACTGACCGAAGAACCCGCCGTAAACACAACCAGGTCACATTCAGCCAGCGCCCGGCCGGCAGCAGCGCGAAAGTCGGCTAGCCGGTCGGGGATGATGTCATAGGTAACAGGCTGCCCCCCGGCCTGGGCCACTAGAGCGCTCAACGTGTAAGTGTTGACATCGTATACCTGGCCGGGGCGCAGCGGCTGCCCTGGCGGGATTACCTCGTCGCCGCTAGAAAGAATACCCACCCGCGGACGGCGGGCCACCGCCAGTTCTGTGATGCCCAAAGCCATCAAGCCGCCGATTTCGGCAGGACGCAGCCGGCTGCCCGCCGCCATGACCACCATCCCCGCCGCCACATCCTCGCCGACGCGAATCACGTTTTCGCCGTAGGCCGCGGCCCGCCATACTTCCACTTCATCGGCCAGCGGCGTTTGCGTATACTCCACCATCACCACGGCGTCAGCCCCTGCCGGCAACATGCCGCCAGTATGAATCAAGCCGCATTGACCAGGCTCTAATGCAAAGTCGCCTGAACCGCCCATCGGTACTTCGCCCACGAGTCGCAGATATGCCGGTAGACTCTCACTGG
>CAZDSN010000208.1:0-6931 GCA_964507675.1 uncultured Ardenticatenaceae bacterium
CCTCTTATTCTGGCAGCCCATGCCAGCGTGCAAGGGGCTGTTTACGGCAGCGAGCGCACCGTCATGCTTGGCCATGAGCTTGTCCTCAGCGGCAATATCGTCACGGATCGCCGCCTGGATTACGTCGCTTTGGGGCACATCCACAAACACCAATGTCTCAACGTCGGCGGTCAGCCCCCCATTGTCTATCCTGGTTCCATTGAACGCATTGATTTTGGCGAAGCTCGCGAACGAAAAGGGTTTGTGCTGGCTGACGTCAGCCGCGGCCATACTGATTGGCAGTTTATCCCGCTGAAAACGCGCCGCTTTCTGGATCTGCCCATTGAAACCTTGAGCGCCGATACCTTTATGGCCGACATTTTGCAGCAACTGCCGGCAGCCGCCGACGTAGCTGGCGCCATTTGCCGCGTCCAACTAAGCTATCCGCGCGATTGGGAGCCACTTCTGGACGAAAACGCCATCGCCGACATCTTTCGCGACGCCCTCAGCTTCCATATCGTCAAGCGCACCCAGGCTGAAAGCCGTTCCCGCCTGGGTGACACGGTAGCTGTAGAAAGTCTCACCCCGGAAGAGCTGCTGGCCCAATACTGGCTCTCCATAGGCCTGGATGAAGCCGAAGCCCAGGCCATGCAAAACCTGGCCCGCGAAATTTTAATTCTGTCTGTGCCTTGACCCGCTGGCCCACTCGCTATGATTCCTGTAACCCTGCAATTAACCAATTTTCTCTCCTACCGCGAAACGGTGGAATTGGACTTTGATGGCATTCGCATCGCCTGTATTGCTGGCGCGAATGGCGCCGGCAAATCCAGCATCCTGGATGGCATCACCTGGGCCTTGTTTGGTCAAAGCCGCAGCAAAAGCGACGACGACATCGTCAACCGTCTGGCGGCGCGCAACAACGAAGGGGCCGAAGTCCGCTATGCCTTCACCCTGGAAAACAACCAGTACCGCGTCATTCGCCAGAAACAGCCCCATAAAGCCGCCCGTCTGGAGTTACAACTGTTGACCAACGGCGGCAAATGGAAGTCGCTCAGCGAAAATCGCATACGGGACACCCAGGCCGCTATCGAAGACCTGTTAAAAATGAACTACGATACCTTCATTAATGCCAGCTTCCTGCTGCAAGGGAAGGCGGACGAGTTCACCATGAAAACGGCCAACAAACGCAAAGAGATTCTGGCCGATCTGATTGGCGTCAACCGCTGGGATCAATACAAAGAAGCAGCCACCACTCGCCGCCGCGAAGCAGAAGGGGAGTTGCAATTACTGGACGCCCGCGTGGCCGACATTGAGCAGGAACTGGCAGAAGAAGCGGACCGGACAGCCATGCTGGCAACAGCCCAGACCGAAGAGCGCCAGATTTCGGAACGGCTGGCGGATAAGGAGGCGCTGCTGGCGCAACTGCGCCGCGTGGAAACCGCCGTGCAGCACCAACAGCAGATCGTACACAATCTAACGCAGAACCTGACCCGCGCCCGTCAGGCGCTGGCGCAAAGTCAGACGCGGCAGGCGCAGCGGCAGCAAGAGCGGGAAACGTACCAGACGCTGCTGGATCAGGCAGACACGATCCAGGCGCGTTACGCTACCTGGCAGCAGATAGACGCTGCCTGGCAGCAGTGGCAAAGCAAAGAAACAGAGTTCCGCCGTATTCAAGATCGCCGCCGCCCGCACGAAATAACCATTGCCCAGGCGCACAGTCGCTTACAGCAGCGCCAGACAAATCTGGAAGCTGAGGCAACGCGCACAGCCGCCATGAGCCAGGAGCGAGGCGAAGTAGCCCGCCAACTTGGCGTCCGGCAAACGCAGTTGGCGGACCTGACAGCGCGCCTGGAAACCATGACAGCGCAGGAAACAGCCTGGCATGAAGCGCGCACCCAGTTGCAAGCATTGGAAAATGAACGCCAGCTACGCCAGCAGGAAGCGGGGCAGTGGCAGACCCAACAGCGGCGGCTGGAGCGAGAACAGAAAGAGAAAGAGGCGGTGACCCAAAATCTGGCGGATGCGCAGGCGGTTGTAGCCAGCTTGACAGCGCAGTTGGTCCAACTGAATGCAGACCACCAGCAATTAATGGGGGCAATGGCCGAACGGGATACGCTGCAAGCGGAGCAGCCGCCGTTAAAGCAGCAAATGGATAAGTGGAAGGAGCGGATTACGCGCCTGGAAGAAGATGCCGGCAGCGCCTGTCCCACTTGCGGCCAACCGTTGACAGACGAACATCGTCAGGCGGTGCTGGCAGAGCTGCAGGCGCAGGGGAAAGATGCCGGCAACCGCTACCGTCAAAACCAGGAGCGGATACAGACGTTGGCGCAGCAGATAAAGCAGTGGGAAACTAGCGTGAAGCAGCGCCCGTTCCTGGAACGGGAAATGCCAGCGCAGCAGCAGCGCCAGGCTACCGCCCAGGCCAGACTGGCAGAAATAGAAACCCACCTGGTCGAATGGTTGGGCACTGGCGCGCCCCGTCTGTCCCAACTACAAGCGGAACTGGCAGACGGCGCGGCCTGGCAGGCGCAGCAGCATCGCGTGGCCGAACTGGCGCTGTCCATTCAAGATAAGAAAAAAGTGGAGCAGGAGCGGCTGGCCTGCCAGCAGGCCATTTCGGCAGCCGAAGCGCGGCTGGCAGAAATTGACAGAGCCGTCGCCATCTGGGAGAACGCGGGTGTGGCTGAACTGGCCGTAGTGCAGCAGCAGCTAGAAAAAGAGGATTTTGCGCACGAGGCGCGCATGGCCCTGGCCACCCTGGATGAGGCGGCCGCAGTGGTGCAATACGACCCGGCGGCGCAAGCGGCAGTCCAGGCAGAACGAGCCGGCATGGCCGATGTCCCTGCCGCTTTTCACGAACTCAAACAGGCCGAAGCCGCCGTTAAACCCCTGGCTGACACTCTGGCTGACCTGGCGCGCCAGATTGACGAGCAGCAGGCGCTACGGGCTGATCTGGAAAATCAAAACGCAGCGGCCACAGCACAGTTAGCGGAGATGACGGCCAACGCCCAGGACACCCGCGCCGTGGAGCGGGAGTTGTTCCGTCTAAGGGAAGAAGCTGTCGCCGCCCACCAGCGCGTGGGAGCGGCGCAGCAGCGGCTGGACGTCCTCACCGATTTGCGCCAGCAGCAGCGCCGCCTGGCGGCAGAACGGGGCGATCTGACCCGCCGGATTCAACGGTTGAAACTGTTGGAAAAAGCGTGCGGGCGGGACGGCGTGCAAGGGTTGCTCATTGAGCACGCCATTCCCGAAATTGAAGCCAACGCCAATGAGCTGCTGGAGCGACTCACGGAAGGACAGATGCGGGTTACCTTTAAGACGCAGCGCCAGCTCAAGACACGCGAAGAAATGGCGGAAACGCTGGATATCCACATCATGGATGGGGCAGGGGAGCGCCCGTATGAGAACTTCTCCGGCGGCGAACAGTTTCGCGTCAACTTTGCCATTCGCCTGGCGCTGTCGCGTGTGTTGGCCAAACGGGCCGGGGCGCGGCTGCAAACGCTGGTGATTGACGAAGGTTTTGGCAGCCAGGACCCACAGGGGCGGCAACGGCTGGTGGAATCCATCAACGCCATCCGCGATGATTTCGCCTGCATCCTGGTGATTACGCACATTGACCAGCTTCGCGACGCTTTTCCCACCCGCATTCAGGTCGAGAAAGGCAGTCGTGGCTCCACGATTGTGGTCAGTTAAGCATCACTGAGCCAGATAGCCGGCGGCGCGCAAGGCAAAGGCGGCCATTTCGTTGGCGGCGGCGCTGGCTTCCAGGTCGGGGTTGGGCAGCGCCAGCAGGTTGAGAATCATCTCATCCATTCCACCCGCAATTCCTTCCGCCGTGCGGCGCGTGTTTTGTAGGGGAACCTGTTCCTGATCCAACGCCGCCTCCAGCGGGCGCTGCCACAAACGAATCAAGCCTTCGCGGAAATTGACGCGGCGAGCGTTTAGTTCTGGTAGCGCGCCCACGCCCCCCACAAGCAGCAGTTGCACAATGGCTGGTTCGTAAGTCGCCAGATTCACGTAGGTCTGGCAGCCAGCCATAACTTGCTCTGGCAGCGTTTTACGGCCGTTGACAGCCTGCTGCAGGCTTTGCAGCAAGAAATCAGCCGTCTCCTCGTACAGGTGTACAAACAGCGTTTCCTTGTCGGGAAAGTAAAAGTAGAACGTGCCTACGGCCACATTCGCCGCAGCCACAATATCCCGCACCGTGGCCGCGTAGTAGCCCTTATCGGCAAAGACGCGCACGGCAGCCTGCATCATATCCGTGCGCCGCGCGTCTTTTTTGGATCGGGTCTTATCAGTCGAACGATAGGGCATAGATTTATTCTCAATTAAACAAAGTTTTGAATGATTGTTCAATTTGGAAGCATAACCCGTTTTGGGGGCTTGTCAAGAGGGCGGTAAAAGGATTATGATGCCAGGAGAAAGAACAAAACGTTACGCCAGCCAACTGGCATTTCCGGGATGCGTGACTGAGCGCTTCCCATGTGGTAGCGTTTCATGAGCAGCAGAGAATGTAAGGCGCCCAAGATTGCGTTAGATACGGCATCTGCCGTACCACTCTATCACCAGCTTTATGAGCAACTGCGCGGCATGATTTTGCAGGGAGAATTGCCGGCAGAAACCAAACTCCCCCCCACCCGCGAGTTGGCCCGCCGCTGTGGCATTGGCCGCATCACCGTGACGGCTGCCTACGAGCAACTGCAGGCGGAAGGGTACGTAACCAGCCAGGTCGGTGCGGGTACTTTTGTGACTGCGCTGCCCTCGCTGCCGGTCGTTCCGCCGCTGGCAGCCTCGCCACCGGGCGAAGCGCCCGCCATCTCTCTTTCCCCCTGGGGCCGCCGCCTGCAGCAGATCGTGCCGCTGCCAGAAAGATCGCCCGCCGCCCGACCGGCCATTGATTTCGGTTTTGGGCGCGCCTTTGCCTCCCTTTTTCCGTACGACGTCTGGCGTCGTTTGCTCGCCCGCTACCTCAGCACCGATGATGCTATTCTTTCCCGCTATGGCTCGGCGGCCGGTTTCTACCCGCTGCGGCAGGCTGTGGCGGAATACCTGGCGCAGGGACGCGGCGTCCATTGCACGCCAGAGCAGGTGGTCATCATCAGTGGGGCGCAGCAGGCATTGGATATTTTGACGCGGCTGTATTTGCAGCCAGGGGATCGGGTGCTGCTAGAAACGCCAGGCTATGCGGATGCCTTTGACGTATTCCGGCTGCATGGGATGAAATTGGTGGGGGTTGCAGTGGATGATGCCGGCATTCCCGCCGAAAAACTAGACGTCTACAACCCCGCCCGCCTCGTGTTCGTTACCCCCGCCCACCAATTCCCTCGCGGCGGCACGCTTAGCCTTACCCGCCGCTTGCTGCTGTTACAATGGGCGCAAAAACAGCGCGCCCTGATTGTCGAAGACGACTATGATAGTGAACTCCGCTACCAGGGACGCCCACCCGCTGCTCTGCAAGGTCTGGACGAGACGGGACAGGTGGTTTACCTGGGCACATTCTCCAAAGTGCTTTTTCCCGCCTTGCGCCTCGGATATATCGTTTTGCCCCCCTCCTTGACATCCCCCTTTATCCAGGCCATGAGCCTGTTAGGGCGCGGCGCACCCACATTGACTCAGGCTGCCGTGGCCGACTTTATCACTGAAGGCCACTTCGAGCGGCACGTGCGCCACCTACGCGAAGCCTACCGGGAACGACGGCAGACGCTCGTGACTGCCTTGCAGCAAACAATGGGCGATGACATTCGTTTTTCGCCTGACGAAGCAGGTCTGCATATCATGCTCTATCTGCCTCTTCATCTGGATGAAGCCACAGTGATCGCTCAGGCGGCCGCGCTGGACGTTGGCGTTTACCCTGGGGCGCGCTTTCACCTGATGCCCCCTGGAGGGTCCCCGCCTCCCTCCATATTATTGGGCTTTAGTGGCCTGAGTCAGGCCGACATTGAGGAGGGCGTGCGCCGGCTGGCGCAAGTGATCTCCTGACGAAATACTTCGGATGACTGAAAGGTAGCAGCTCTGTATTTAACCGTGGTGGGCATCATCCCCGCTTATATCGGGGAGCGCCCCCCAAGCCGGCGCTTTGGTTGGCGGGCAGGTGGAGGCATCTCCACGGCTTATAATGGCCGTAGGGCTAATAACCAGACTTTTCCAACGGCGCCCCCGCAGCAAAGTAAGCGGGCGCCTCTTCTTGCAGCAGGACATAAAGGGTGTAAATGCCAATGGCGGTGCCCAATGGGAAATTCATCAGGCTAAAGATGCCTACAATGATCCCCAACACCCGTCCCCAGCTTTTCCGCTTCAATAAGCCATAGCCGGCAATCATGCCAGGGATAGCCAGGGCGGCCATGAGCAGGCCAATAAAAGTGGCCACCGTACCCAGAATGGCCGTAGCCTCGCGATCGCCGCTGATAACGCCAATAGTGGTCAACAAGAAAAAGATAAAGCCCCCAATGATCAGCAGCAGGATGTTGCTGCCAATGTGCAGCCACCCCAATACAGTCACGTGCTGCTCCAGGTTTCGTTGCGTTAATGAGTTCAACATAGTGTACCTTCCTTCTCCATAGGGCAGGCCCATGCCTACCCCATCCCCCTTTTGTTTGTCAATGGGCCACATAAAACTTGAGCCGCCAGATGAACCGTCGTTCAGGCAGGTTGTTTAATTCATTGCTCTATACGCAGCAGGCAAGTGGGGGTTGCGCCTCTTCGTTTCTGGCTCTTACGGCTGCGCCGGCATCTCCTGGATTGCGTTCCCCAACCTTTAATATGTCAGCGATTCAGTGTGCAAACAAGATCTCTCTGGCCGCCGTCAATCCGCGCCGCACCGTCAAGGATTCATATCCAGCCATCTGTTCCAACTGCTGCCTGGCCCACAACTGACGCGCTGCTCCTGCCGGCACATTTTCCACCAGGTCGCTGATGACCCAGTGATTGTGGGCAATATGTGTGTGGCTGGCAT
>CAZDSN010000209.1:0-6928 GCA_964507675.1 uncultured Ardenticatenaceae bacterium
TCCAGCCGGGCCTGTTGGTGGGCACGTGTTTCGGCGGGCGGCGCAGGGGCCGCATCTCGTGCGCTGGCAGGCGCAGGCGGCGGCGGCGCGGGCAGCGCCGCCCGATCCAGACGACCATCGGGATGGCGTAAAATCTGGCTGACCAGAAGCAGATCATCCGGCAGCCGTTCATGCCAGCCATGTTGTTGCAAGTGGGCGTGCAGGGCGGCGAGATCGGGCGGCGTCTGGTCCTGGCGGGGGACGAGATAGGCGATCAAGTGGGGTGGGGTGGGGGTATCGCGCCAGGGAAGGATGCCGGCATCTTGTATGGCCGGGTGGCGGGTCAACAGAACGGCTAATTGTTGGTATTCGGCTATTTCGGTTTCAGGGGTCAGGGAGTGGGCCGCGATGGACTGCTCGGGGGCAGCCAGGAGTTGGGTGAGGAGATGGGCCCATTGGGCGGTCATGCGCGCCAGGGTTTCCGGGCTGAAGATGTCGCTGTTGTATTCAATGCGACCGCGCAGCTCGCCGGCTTCAGCCCACATGCCAATGGAGAGGTCGAATTTGACGTTGGGGTTGAATGCCGGCATCATTTCCATGCGTACGCCGGGCAATTCCTGCACCTCTTCCAACCAGTCCTGAAAGGTGAACATGACTTGAAACAACGGCTGCCCGCTGCTGTCTCGCTTTGTCTGTAACCGTTCTACCAGCTTATCAAAGGGTACGTCCTGGTTTTCATACGCTTCCAGCGTCATGCGCTGCACCTGCGCCAGCAGTTCAGGGAAATTGGGCTGGCGGCTAAAATCAGCCGCCAACACCAGCACATTGACAAACAACCCGATCAGCCGCTCAACTTCTGGCTGGTTGCGCCCGGCCACAGGCGTGCCCATGCGAATCTGGTCTTGATGCGTGTACAAATGGAACAGCGCCTGCCAGGTGGCTAGCAGGGTCATAAATAAGGAACAGCCGGCAGCCTGCCCCGCCTGGCGCAACTGCTGGCTGAGAGCGGCGTCAAGGGCAAAGTGGTGGATGCCGCCTTGAAATGCCGGCAGGGTGGGGCGGGGGCGGTCAGTCGGCAGATCCAGGGGGGGCGGATTCAGACCCAGCTTTTCCGTCCAGTAGGCAAACTGGTGCTGGATAGCGCTGCTTTGGGCAACCCATTCCTGCTGCCAATGGGCAAAGTCGGCGTATTGGATGGGGAGGGGGGGCAGGTGGGGCGTTTCCTGCCGGCAATAAGCCGTATACAGCGCAGCCACATCCTGCGTGAAAATCTCCACCGACCAGCCATCCATGACAATGTGATGCACATTAATCAGCAGCACGTGCGCCTCTGCGCCCAAACGCAGCAGTTGAAAGCGGATCAAGGGACCCCGCTCCAGGTCGAACACCTGACGGGCATCCGCGGTGATGCGCGCCTGTACCTGCTGCGCCTGCGCCTCTGCCGGTTCGTGAGAGAGATCGGTCAGCGGCAAAGGATAGTCGCCGGCGGGCTGCAAGCGGGCATAGGGCTGTCCATTGCCGCTATGGAAGGTCGTGCGTAAGGTTTCATGGCGGGCAATGACCTGGTTTAGACTCTGGCGCAGGGCGGCGATGTGCAGTTGACCGGTGAGGCGAACAGCGAATATCTGGTTGTAAGCAGTGCTGCCGGGCATAAGCTGCTGCCAGAACCAGAGGCGCTGCTGGGCAAAAGAGAGCGGCAGTTGCGCAGTCGGGTTAAGGAGGGTGATGGGCGAGTAGCGGTTGGCGCGGGTTGTCTGCGCGCAGGCGTCCAGATGCGCCGCCAGGCCGGCAATGGTGGGGCGGCTAAAAATGTCTGGCAGGCCCAGGTCTACGCCAAAGGCGTCGCGCACGCGGGCAATGACGCGCACCGCAGCCAGCGAATGGCCGCCTATTTCCAGGAACGGGTCGTGAATGCTCACGCCATCCAATCCGAGTATGGTTGACCAGATGCCGGCTAATGCTTTTTCGCTGGTTGTGCGCGGCGGGGCGAAGTTATCACGGCTGGCGGCGCCCAGGTCAGGGAGCGGCAGCGCCTGCCGGTCTAGTTTGCCGTTGGGTGTGATGGGAAAAGCATCCAGAAAGAGGACAAAGGGGGGAACCATGTAATCGGGCAGCCGCGCCTGCAGATAATCGCGCAGGGCGGATGGGGTGACGTCCGCCTGCGGCACCACGTAGGCAGTCAGGTATTTCCCTTTGGCGGTCGTGGCCATTCCCTGCTGGTGGCTCTCATGCGCCAGGACGGCAGCCTGAGCTACGGCGGGATGTTGGCGGAGGACGGCTTCGATTTCGTCCAACTCAATACGAAAACCGCGAATCTTGACTTGATGGTCGCTACGCCCGACAAAGGCCAGCACGCCTGAGGGCAGCCAGCGCACCAGGTCGCCCGTCTTGTAGAGACGGTCGCCACTGGGGCGGCGGTCGCCCCCCTGATTGGAAAATGGATCGGGGATGAAGCTGGCGGCGGTGAGAGCGGGGCGGTGTAGGTAGCTCAGAGCCAGACCGTCGCCGCCAATATACAGTTCGCCGACGACGCCAACGGGGACGGGCTGCCGGCAGCGGTTGAGTACATACACCTGCGTGTTGGCAACAGGCGCGCCAATAGGCACACCGGTCAAGGGCGCGTCCGCGGGCGAAACCTGGTAGGCGCAGGCAAAGGTGGTGCTTTCAGTTGGCCCATAGACATTGATGACTTGCGGCGGCGGGTCATGCTGCAGCACGCGCTGAACGGCGACAGGGTCAGCTGCCTCGCCGCCAAAAAGGACGGCCCGCAGCGGGCTGAACAGGCGGGGCATGTCGTAAGCAAACTGGTTAAAAAGCGAAGTGGTGAGCAGCATGACGGTGATTTGCTGCTGCCGTATGTACTCCGCCAGCGCCGCCTGGGAGAGCAGCATCTCTTTGGGAATGCCTGCCAGGCGCGCCCCATGCAGCAAAGCGCTCCAGATTTCAAAGGTGGAGGCGTCAAAGGAGGTGTTGGAAAGGTGAGCGATACAATCTGTTTCCTGGAACTCCATGTAATTGGTGTGGATCACCAGGCGACTGACGCCGCGCTGCGGAATGACGATGCCTTTGGGCTGTCCGGTGGAGCCAGAAGTGTACATCACATAGGCTGGATCGGCGCCGGTGACCTGGTGGTTGGGGTTACCGCTGCTGCCGGCAGTCACAACCGCCGCGTTAATAGCCGCCGCTTCCCTATCCAGATCAATTAAGGGCGACCGGTGCGGTAAAAGCTGCGCCGCCAGGGGGGCGCGGCTGATCAAGAGGGACGCCTGAGAATCAGCCAGCATAAAGGCAATTCGTTCTGCGGGGTAGGAAATATCCAGCGGCATGTACGCCCCGCCTGCTTTGATAATTGCCAGGATAGACACGATCAGGTCGAGGGAGCGTTCCAGATAAATGGCGATAATGCTGTTTTGCGCGGCGCCGCGCTGCTGTAAATAATGGGCCAGTTTATCGGCGCGGTCGTTCAGTTGGGCATAGGTCAATTCTCCGTCGGGAAAAGAAACAGCCACTTTGCCCGGAACGCGGGCGACTTGCGCCTCGAAAAGGGCCGCCAGAGGGGCATCGGCAGGATAAGGGGCGGCGGTATCATTCCAGGCCACCAGGATACGCTCTTCCTCGGCTGGCGTGAGCAAGGGGAGGCTCTCCAGGGGTTGGTCCGGTGCGACCAGCATGGCGGTCAGGAGGCGGTCGAAATGGGCTGGCAGGCGTTCCCTGGTCTGCGCCGTGAACAGGTGGGCGGCGTAGGCAGCGTGCAGCGTCAGAGCGCCGTTTGCCTCCTGGACGCGCAGGCTGAGATCAAACGGGCTGAGACCTGTGTCAACCGGTCGCAAACGCCAGGTCAGGTTGTCGCTCACCCAGGGGGCAGCAGCGGCAGTCCATTCATATGTCACCTGAAAGAGGGGAGCGTAGCTTAGACTACCTTCAACTGGCAGATGGTGCAGTAGGGAAGCCAGGGACATAGGGTGAGCGGCGTTGGCTGCCAACGTGGCGGCAGTGCGCTGCGCCAGCCAGCGAAAGGCGGCATCCACAGGCAACTGGACGCGCACGGGTTGGTACTCTTGTCGCGGCAAGGAATGATCCCCCTCCGCTGTTGGACTGGCAGTGGACAGGCCCACCATAAGGTCGTGTTGGTTGGTGTAGCGAACGAGCAAAGCCAGCCAGGCGGAGAGCAGTAGGGTGGGTAGGGGAACGTTTTCAGCGGCGCTGAAGCGGCGGAGAGACTCCTCCGTGGCGGCGGACAACTGCCAGGCATAGGTCGTTGTTTCAAATGCCGGCATAGCCGGACGAGCGTGATCCAGCGGCAGTTCCAACAGCGGTTGGTGACCCTGTAACTGCTGTTGCCAGTACGTCAGGGCGGCTTCGCCGGAAGAGGACGGCAAAGTCGCCGCGCCAGAGGGAACCCCACCCTCTTCTTGCGGCGTTTTGGCGTAGAGAGCGGCCCATTCTGACCACAATGCCGGCAGCGACGCCTCATCCGCGGCCAGGCGGTGCGCCGCCAGCCAGAGGAGGTGACTCTCTGCCCCCAGACGCAGCAGTTCGGCGTGCCACAAAGGGGCATGCTCCAGATCGAAAGGCTGCCGCGCCGCCTGACGCAAAATATCCTCTACTGCATCTGCCTGGGCGGCAGCATCCAGGTGCGTCAGGTCTGTTAGCGGCAGCGAAACGGTATCTATCGCTGTTTCCTGCCACGCCGGTTGACCATCCACGGTGATGCAGGCGGCGCGCAGCGGGAGATGGCGGCGGAGCAAAACGTTCAGACTGCCTTGCAGCCGCACGATGTGCAGCGGGCCCTCCAGTTCCACAGCGCCCACGACGTGTTGGGTGGGGTTGCCGGGATACAGTTGATACAGGAACCAGGCGCGCTGCTGCGGCGGCAACAAGGGTTGTCGCGCCAGCGCCGCGACGGGGGAAGGGGGGGGATAAGCAATCATAAAAAAAGAATTCCTGGCTTATGCGAATAAGCCTTATGCGGCTAAGAGCAACGCCGCTTCTTCTTCGGAGAGCGTTTCCAGCTTTTCAATCAAGGCTTCTTCCACGGCTACAGCCAATCCGGCAATGGAGGGCGTCTCGAAGAAGGCGCGCAGCGGCAGGTCAATCTGGAAGGTATCGCGGGCGCGAATAGCCAACTGTGTCGCCAGCAGCGAATGGCCGCCTAATTCAAAGAAATTGTCATGAATGCCAACCTGTTCCAGCCCCAGCACTTTGCCAAACAGATCCGCCAGCACCTCTTCGGCCAGGGTGCGCGGGGCGACATAGGGTTGGGCTACCTGGGGGCGGCTGGAGAGGTCAGGGACAGGCAGTTGGCGGCGGTTGACCTTGCCGTTGGGGCTAAGGGGCAGTTGGTCCAGGGTGACGTAATGGCCCGGAAGCATGTAGTCTGGCAGGCGTTCTTGTAGAAAGGCAAATAATTCGTCGGTGGCGGGGGACACGCCGGATGCTGGGACAATATAGGCCACCAGCCGTCTGTCTCCGGTTTCGCTCTGGAAATCAACGACGGCTGCCGTTTGCACCTTCTCGTGCTGCTGCAAGGCGGCTTCAATTTCACCCAGTTCGACGCGGAAGCCGCGAATCTTCACCTGGAAATCAGCCCGCCCCAGGAAAGCGATGTGACCGGCAAGAGTCGCGCCCTCGTTTGCAGAATGACCATTTGCCGGCAGGAAACGGGCCAGATCGCCGGTCTTGTATAACTGCTCACCGGGGAGGAAGGGGTTGGGAATAAAGCGGGCACCGGTGAGGTCGGGGCGGTTGGTGTAGCCTCGGCCCACGCCGGCGCCGCCGATGTACAGTTCGCCGGCAACGCCCGCCGGCACGGGCTGCATGTAGTCGTCCAGGACGTAGAGGCGCACGTTGGGGTAAGGGCGACCGATGGGCGTGATCTGATCCTCGCTGAGGTCGCCGGTGGGATGGCAGAAGTAGGAACTGTCAATGGTGGCTTCGGTGACGCCGTAGGTGTTGGCGAAGATGGTGCGGGGCCCGCACAACTGCTGAGTGCGGCGGTGGTCGCGCACGTGCCAGGCATCGGAACCCACAGACAGGAAGTGGAACTGGCGCAGGTCGCCGCCGTGTTGCTCTAATTGGGCCACGAGGAGGCGCAGCACTGCCGGCACAAATTCCGCCGCAGTGATGTTTTCCGCCACAATCAACTGCGCCAGTTTGTCCGGCTGCAAGAGCGTTTCGCGGGGACACAAGACAAGGGTATCGCCGGAGCAAAGGGCGCGCGTCAGGTCGCCGGAGAATACGTCAAAGGAGAAGCTGGCCATTTGCAAATGGCGCAGCGGCTGCTGGCCCAGTTGGTAAAGCTGCTGCCAGCCATGATAGGCGTGACGCAGGTTGCCATGTTCCAGCATGACACCCTTAGGTTGACCGGTGGAGCCAGAGGTGTAGACGATGTAAACCAGATGCTCTGGACGAGAGACGTTGGGTGGATTCAGATGGCTTTCCTGGGCGATCTGTGCCCAATCGGCGTCCAGACGCAGCGCTGGCATTTCGGGTAGGGGCAGCTTGCCAGCCAGGTGGGCCTGGGTGAGGAGGAGGGCAATGCCGGCATCCTGGCAAATGAAAGCCAGCCGCTCAGGCGGGTGGATGGGGTCTAGCGGGACGTAAGCGCCGCCAGCTTTTAGCACAGCCAGGACAGCCAGAATCATTTCCAGCGAACGCTCCACATAAATGCCTACAGGCGCTTCTGGCCCCACGCCCAGGCGGCGCAGGTGGGCGGCCCGGTGTCCGAGCTGCCCAGCGTCAAGAGCGCGCTGCGGCGGCTGGGCGCCCGCGAGGCCGTCGACGAGCACGTCTTCGAGTGGGGCGCGTTCGCGCGCGAGCAGCTCCACCGCGTCGGTCGCATGTGCGTGCCGCACGCGCTGGGACGCGCGGAGGCCTCGTACCTGCCCCTCGGGGTGGCCGCGCTGATGGTCGCGCTCTCGATCGCGGCGTGGTCGCGCGACCGCGCGCT
>CAZDSN010000210.1:0-3313 GCA_964507675.1 uncultured Ardenticatenaceae bacterium
CAGGCATAAGCCCAGATAGGGAACCTGGTGTTTGCGCGCCCAGCGCGCAGCCATAATCTTGCCTTCAATGCCGCGATAACCAAAGCCCCCTGGTACGACAATGCCGTCCAGGGTGGGAAAGTGTTCCCATCCTTTTCCTTTTTCCAGGTCGCCTGAATGAATCCAGACGATTTCTACCTGGCGACCATTGCTGACGCCCGCGTGGTAGAGGGCTTCGCGCACGCTCATATAGGCGTCGTGTAATTCGACGTATTTGCCTACCAGGCCAATGCGGATGCTGCTTTTGGGGGCCGTTATGTGGTCAATCAGGGCGCGCCACTCTTGCAAATCTGGGACGGAGGCGGGCAGCTTCAGGCGTTCCAGCACCAGGTCTGCCAGTCCGGTTTGTTCGAGTTGGAGAGGGATGTTGTAGAGGATGCCGGCAGTGACCGCTGGAATAACCGCTCTCTCCGGCACATTACAGAACAAGGCAATCTTGCGCACGTGCTCCTGGGCAATAGGATGATCGGCGCGGGCCACGATCACATCTGGTTGGATGCCAATACCGCGTAGTTCGCGCACGCTGTGCTGCGTCGGTTTCGTTTTCAGTTCCTGACTGGCCCCAATATAGGGCAGGAAGGTAACGTGGACGTAGAGCGTGTTTTCCGGCCCCAGGTCCGCCCGCATCTGGCGTAGGGCTTCCAGAAAGGGCAGGCTTTCAATGTCGCCCACCGTTCCGCCGACTTCGACCAGAACCACATCGGCGTTTGCTTTTTCGGCTATGCGGTGCATGCACCGTTTTATCTCGTTAGTGATGTGGGGAATAACCTGGATCGTGCCGCCCAGATAGTCGCCGCGCCGCTCTTTGGCAATTACTTCAGCGTAGACGCGGCCCGTGGTGACGTTGGACTCCTGGTTGAGGTTGATGTCAATGAAGCGCTCATAGTGTCCCAGGTCGAGATCGGTTTCGGCGCCATCTTCGGTGACAAAGACTTCGCCATGTTGGTAGGGGGACATGGTGCCTGGGTCTACGTTGATGTACGGGTCGAGTTTTTGCACGCTCACCGAGAGTCCACGCGCTTTGAGCAGCCGCCCCAGGGCGGCGGCGGTGACGCCTTTGCCCACCGAACTGACTACGCCGCCAGTGAAAAAGATGTATTTGGTCATGTGTTTCCTCCACCATCCGTAAAACAGTAGTGGGGCATGTTATCCTGGGAGTAACATGCCCCACTACTGGCAAGACACTTGTGGATTGGTGTGGCCGTCTGGCAGCGGCGCATTTAGCTTTGTCTCCTACAGTAATCGGGACAAATCATTAGCCGCTCGCTTGGCGTCCAGGAAGATAAGCCCCAGCTTGGCTTCGCTGCGCGCTAACACGGTCAGCACAGCTTCTTCGCCTACAGCCATGAGCACAATAATACCTTTGGAACCGCTGATGTAAACCCGGTCCAACTGCCCGCGGGCTAACTCACTGGCGATGCGATCACCCAGCGACAACATGGCCGCAGACATGGCTGAAATGCGGTCCTCATCTACCCCGGCGGGTAACGAAGAGGCCATAATAAGCCCATCAACGCTGACAACAGCGGAAGCTTCGATGCTGGGTGTGCTGGCCTGCAAATCCCGCAGGCGGTCCACCATCATTTCTGTACGCGATCTCATGTGGAACTCCTCATCGTAGAGTGAATCAGGCAAACATGCAGAGATTCATATTATGTTAGCCCGTTACGAGGGGATATTACCATAACGATTTTTGACTGTCAAACCAGCCGGCAGCCGCAAAGGATAATAGTCCGGTTGAAACAGAGTCCGGCGGCGCATGGCTTGCTCAAATTATTCGTTGGGGGGCAGGGTGGCCAGTAAATGCTGCCAGGCGGTCAGGATTTGCGCCAGTTCCTCGCGCGTTTCGGGGATTTCGCCGTAACGGGCGCGCACGTAAGCCTGAGTAATAAGGGCAGTTTGCGGCGCGCCCTGCGGCCAGACGTGGCTTAGCGAGGCCAGGTATTCGTAAGGGGTTTCTGCTTCCAGACGCGGATAGCCGCAGGCGTCGGCGGTGTCACACATTTGTTGGTAGATGCGGCGAATGGAGGCGGCGACGCGGCGACGGCTGCCGCCGCTTAAACGCTGCCACAGGCGGCGCAGACGGTTGGCTTCGGGTAGGGCGTCGTTTTGGGCCAGCCAGAACTCGCCATCTTCCTGTTGGCTCAGGCGACGGCGGGCAAAGGTGCTGCTCAGGCCAATAGCGGCGACAAGGATGATGAGAATAACCGTAATGAGCAGGACCAGGCGCAGACTGCCGAAGCTGCGCGACGTGCCCCCGCCTGACAACCATTCGATAAGGAGGTCAAAGGTGCTGCCGCTAAAGTCGCTGGCGGTGTCTGCCGGGGGTGGGGGGGCCGTATTGCCGGCAATCAGGGCGCGGATGGCCTGCACCAGATTGATGAGAGCCGTGATAAGGAAGTCAATGATGACCAGGAAGGGTTGGGCGACATAAGTGAAGGTTGCAATGATGGTGGTGCCGGCAAAGTACAAACCCAACCACAGCGGGCCCAACCAGGTGTTCAGAAAAAGCAGGGGGTTGCTGCCTGTGGCGGCGGCAAAAATGCCGGCAATCGCCGTAATTGCCAGACTGGCAGCAGCCACAACGACAAACCAACGCCCGCTCATCGAATGGCTATGACGTGCTTCCGCCTGTTCGATCTGCTCCGCGCGCGTCAGGGCCACGGCGAGGAGGCTGGCAAGGAAGAAAAGCAGTACAAAGGGGGCTACTCGCGCAGCTTGTTGATTGCCGGCCACCACGATTAGCAGGGGCATCAGGATCAAAGCGCCCACCCGCAGCCGCAGCCCCAGGCGGTCAATGTCCACTTCGCGGCCAGTCAGGGAAATGCCCCTGGCCCAACATAGCGTCACCAATATGACGACGGTGACATCCCGAATCCAAAACGGATTGCCTGACTGCGTCAGCCGGGCGTAGAAAGCGGAAAGCCAGGCGAAGCCAGGCTGGGAATTGTGCGCGTACAGCAGTTGGTTCAGGGCCACAAACAGCACGGGCAGCAGTAACCCGGCCAGGATGGCTTGCTGCCGCCAGTGGGAAACCCGCCCCAGGTCGAGAAGACGGCTGACGTTGAAAGGAATGAGGATTAGAACGAAGAGGAGCAGACCAAGCTGGTAAACAGGCCAGTAGCGGGCCCAGGGGGTGACTGCCACGGCCAGGCAGCCAATGAGGGCGGTTTCGGTCAGGGCCCAGGTCAGGTAAAGCAGTTCGTGGCGCAGGTAGCGCCAGATGCCGCGCCACAGGCTTGTTGGTTTGCCTGAACCAATGCTCACGTTCACG
>CAZDSN010000210.1:3413-6891 GCA_964507675.1 uncultured Ardenticatenaceae bacterium
GTGATCCCTTCCAGGTGGAACCGCGGCGCTGCTTCGCCCAAATAAAGCAGGGCAATACGCCGTCCTGCTTCTTTTAAGCGCAGCACGCCGATCAACATTTCATCTGTCAGTACAGCCGTCACCAATACCAGCGTGGCCGCCCAGGGCAGGCGCGGACTTTCGCGCTGCATCAGCAACTCGATGGCGCCCGTGGCAAACTCAGTCACAGCCGCCAACGCCTCCAGGATATGCATAAGCTGATCCGGAGCGCGGCCTGGCGGCACGCGGATAGGCTGGTCGGAGCGGGGCACAGTGCCGTTGGCGTACAGACCAATACCCCATTTCTGTTCGGCGGCGTAGCTAGCAATGGAACCGGCCACGCTGACGGCCCGCTCTAGCAGTTCCGGGAAGTGTCCCTGCCAATGTTTGGGCATGGTGGCCACGTTGAGGAAAATAGCCACGCTCATGCCCGTTGATGGATCATACACTTTTGTCTGCAAACTACCGCGCCGCGCCGTGGCTTTCCAGTGGACATCGCGAAAGCGGTCGTGGGGGTGGTAATCGCGGATGCCCTGGGTTTTGATCGGATCGGTAAACAGGCTGTGGCGGGTGGTGAGTGGTCCGAAAGGCTCTTTTGCCGGCAGCCCCAACTCCGTCAGCGACCAGATTTGCGGATATACCACCAGTGTGTCCCGATAATCCCGCGTCTGCTGCGTCGTAAACAGCGTGAAAATGTCGCCCGAATTGTAACGAACTGGCCCTAACTGTTTAAAGCCGCGCTGCCCGAATGTCAGCGTAAACGTGCGCTGCTTACGCTCGTGTCCGGCCATCGAAAATGTATTTTGCAGCACATACCGCCCGGTGGTTTCCCCCTGGACTTTGGACAGCGAACTGGCCTCTTCGGGGGCGATGGGCATTTCATCTTGAAACTGCAGCCAGGTCAGCGGCAGCGGCTTCTGGTTTAGAATGTGCAGCGTCATGTGCAGTGATTCCCCTGGGAAAACGTGGGTGCGGTCAAAGTGGCGCTCGTAGGTCACATTCAACAGCGCGTTGTTCTTCCACCAGGTACTCACGGCTACCACCAACAGCAGCGCCGCGCCCAGCGCCAGCGCCGCCGTATTCCGCCCCAGCGCAAATCCTGCCGCCAGGAAAACGACCGCCAACGGGACCCAGGCATCGCTGAAAATGCTGTTATCCCGTTCCCGCACCACCAACCCACGCGCCTCCGCCGTTTCTTCTAACGTTGGCAGTTGCCCTTTTAGCAGGTTGCGCGCCCGCCGTTGGCGCGCTTCTTTGCGGCTGTCTGGTAGCTTTTCCTGTACAACCAGTTGCACATTTTCCAGGTTGTTCATAGCGACTGTATGTCAAGTTGGGGCGCATTTGCTCCCAAACCGCCGATAAAAGGGGGCGCCAGCGCTGCCGCAGGCGGGGCGGACACCCAGCGAAGTGACGGAGAGAGCGGCTGTCTGGATAGAGGATGATTGCAGTCTGGCATCTTTTACCCACGCACAGCAGGCGCTGTCTGTTATTTCCCCTCTACCGGGACGGGTACAGTGTTGACCACGTCCAGGATGATCTCTTGGGGCTGGCGCCCGCGCAGGCGCGTTTGGGGATTAACCATGAGGCGATGGGTGAGGACAAAGGGGGCCATGTGCTTGACATCATCGGGAATGACGAAATCGCGCCCTTCGATAGCCGCTCGCGCCTGGCAGGTGCGGTAAAGGGCCATGGTGGCCCGTGGGCTGGCTCCTAATTCGATGTCCGGGTGGGAGCGGGTGGCGCGGCAAATGTTGACCAGATAGTTGCGCACCGACGTTTCTACGCGCACAGTCCGCACGCCTTCTTGCATCGCCAGGATTTCGGCAGGCGTTACCACACTGGGCAGCGCCTCTAATGGGTCGCTGCGCTCAAAACGGAGCACAATCTCGTTTTCCTGGGCGGCAGTGGGGTATCCCAGATGTACCTTCATCAGAAAGCGATCAAGCTGAGCTTCGGGTAGAGGGAAAGTACCTTCTAACTCGTTGGGGTTTTGCGTAGCCAGCACGAGAAAGGGCCGGGGCAGGGGGTGGGTGGTGATGTCTACTGTCACCTGCCGTTCTTGCATAGCTTCCAACAGGGCGGATTGTGTGCGCGGCGTGGCGCGATTGATCTCGTCCGCCAGCAAAATTTCGGCAAAGATGGGGCCGGGCCGGAACTCAAACTCTTGCGCTTTCTGGTTGTAATAGTAGATGCCGGTCACGTCAGAAGGCAGCAGATCGGGCGTGAACTGAATGCGGCGGAAGTGACAGCCTACTGAAGCGGCCACCGTTTTAGCCAGCATCGTCTTGCCGGTGCCGGGCACATCTTCCAGCAGCACGTGCCCTTCGCACAGCAAGGCGATCAGGGCCAGGTCAATCACGTCGTCTTTGCCGACGATCACTTTCTGGATATTTTGGCGTAGCGCGGCAGCGGTGTCGGCAATCATATACTTTATCCCAGTAGCCTAAAATTCTCTCTTCTTCCGTTTTACTTGATTGGGTTTCCCGCAGGTCAGATGGGATTTGTGACCATCATTCTTCTCACCAGAGAGCGGAAAGAGGACGATTATTTATGAAATGGGTGGCCGCCAGAAGCGACATTTGAAGAGCCAGAGGATAGTGGGGAGGCCGTCCAGGGGAGTCAGCTTTTTGCCTTCTTCACGATGTTCATAGCGAATGGGCGTTTGCACGATTTTGACGTTGGCGCGCAGCAGTTTGGCGCTGATTTCGGCTTCAATTTCAAAGCGGCTGCTTTCCAGTTGCAGCGATTGCATCAGGCGGGCGTCCACCAGTTTGTAGCAGGTTTCCATGTCAGCCAGTTTGCTGCCGTAGAGGAGATTGGCGACCCAGGTGATGAAGTAGTTGCCCCAGCGCATGACGAGGCTGCGGTGGCTGAGGTCGCGCACGCCGTAGACGGCGCGGGCCTGCTGCTCCTGGTAGACGCGCATCAGGTCTACGTAATCTTCGGGGAAGTATTCAAAGTCGGCGTCTTGAATGATGATAACGTCGCCGGTGACGTGGCTCAGACCGGTGCGAATGGCTGCGCCTTTGCCCTGGTTTTGGGCGTGTTGAAAAAAGCGCAGTTCGGGAATGTCTACGTTACGAATGTATGGCTCGACGCTGTTTTGCGATCCATCGTCTACGACGATAATCTCCTTTTCCACGGGAACGGCATGGACACGGCGCAGCAGTTCCACAAAGGTGGCGTCTTCGTTATAGACGGGGATGATGACGGAAAGTTTCATGTATCTCACGCTTGGGTCTTGAGGGGCAGCGCCTTGTATAAGTGTCGCGCACCCTGTTGCCAGGCGGGTATTATAGGGCAATTCTGGGCAAAGCGAAAGGTGTTTGTGGTTTTGGGCAGCAATTCTCAATTTGAACGGGCTTGCTCCTTTGGCCGTTAGTGGAAACCAATGTAAGGGAAGCCCCCATCCCCCAACCCCCTTCCCCCTGGGGGAAGGGGGCTTTCGGAGAGGGCGAGG
>CAZDSN010000211.1:0-6864 GCA_964507675.1 uncultured Ardenticatenaceae bacterium
CCCCTTCCGCGCCGCTCAAATCCACGTCTTTAGCCAGCTTATTCACGCCCGGCACCATTTCCAATAGTTGGGCAATCGGTCCCAATTTTTTCATCTGCTGCATCTGACCCAGGAAATCCTCCAGGTCAAATTCACCTTCCATCAACCGCTTGCCCGCTTTTTGGGCTTCTTCCTGATCCAACTCTTGTTGGGCGCGTTCAATCAGGGTCAGCACATCCCCCATGCCCAGGATACGATTAGTGAGGCGATCCGGATGGAAAATTTCAATCGCGCTCAACTTTTCGCCTGTTCCCAGGAACTTGATGGGCACGCCCGTCACTTCGCGCATGGAAATGGCTGCGCCGCCGCGAGCATCGCCGTCAATCTTGGTCATAATCAGACCCGTCAGATTGACCGCGTTGTGGAAGTCAGTCGCTACGCGAACCGCTTCCTGACCGGTCATGGCATCGGCCACCAGCAAAGTCTCAATGGGCTGGACGCGGGACTTGATCGCCTTGATCTCGTCCATCATCATTTCGTCAATGTTCAAGCGTCCGGCGGTATCCAGAATAACAACCGTGGCTCCGGCTGCTCTCGCTTCTTTGACGCCATTAGCGCACACATCCGGCGGGTGCGCCTGCGTGCCTTCGCTGTAGACAGGAATGTCCAATTGCCGCCCCAACGTCTGCAGTTGGTCAATGGCGGCGGGGCGGTAAATATCGGCAGCCACCAACAAAGGACGGCTCCCACCGCGCCGCAAATGCAGGGCCAGTTTGGCGGCCATAGTGGTCTTACCCGCACCTTGCAGCCCTACCAGCATGATAATCGTCGGCGACTGCATTCCCAAATTCAGACGGCCTGGTTCGCCCAGGGTGCGCACCAGCTCTTCATTGACAATTTTGACCACCATCTGGCCCGGCGTCAGGCTGGTCATGACTTCCTGCCCGACGGCCCGTTCCCGCACTCGCTCGATAAACTTCTTGACAACCTTGTAATTGACGTCAGCTTCCAGCAGAGCCAGACGGACTTCACGCATGGCGTTATCTACGTCGGCTTCTGACAATTTGCCGCGCCGCTTCAAGCTATCAAAAACAGTCTGTAAGCGATTGCCTAACGATTCAAACATGATAGGGTGATTACCTTACTACAGGAAGCAGTTACACACAACCATATACGACGATCAAACCCGCGCTGCCTGGCAAAAGCGCCCAATGATACCGCCAACGCGCACGCAATGGCCTGCGCTTCAGCGCATCACAAGGCTGAAAATTCTAACGCAGCCGCCAATCTCCGTCAAGAAATGGGCTACCTTGATTGTACCCATCTCTGGCATTCATACAACTGCCAGCCACCAACCGCGTGCTTTTGACCCCTGGCACGACAAAGGAGCCGCCAAAATGGATGGGTGGCTCCTTTGCTGTGTTTTTTTTATTAACAGCCAGGCGCGCAATGAGCGCAAAGTTTCTCTGGTGCTCTTTTTATTCCTGGCATCTTTGGCAATAAAATTCCAGAGAGGCCTGGTTGTTACGTTTTTCCAGCGTCGCTGCGTGCAGCCATTGATAAACCGATCAGGCCGGCTGCCGCATCGCCTGCGCCGCCGCAGCCAACGTCGCGGCGCGGTCAGTGCTTTCCCATGGCGCGTCTATATCATCGCGGCCAAAGTGCCCATAAGCGGCGGTGGCGCGGTAAATAGGACGCCGCAAGTTCAAATCGCGTACAATAGCCCCCGGCCGCAAGTCAAAGTTGGCCTCGATAAGCTGCACCAGGAGGTCGTTGTCCAGTTTGCCCGTGCCGAAGGTTTCCACACTGATGCTGATGGGGTGCGCCATGCCAATGGCGTAAGCGATTTGCACTTCGCAGCGCTCGGCCAGGCCAGCAGCCACTATATTCTTGGCCACCCAACGAGCCGCGTAGGCAGCGCTGCGATCTACTTTGGTGCAATCCTTGCCGCTAAATGCGCCGCCGCCGTGCCGCCCCATACCGCCATAGGTATCTACAATAATCTTGCGCCCGGTTAAACCAGCATCCCCCATGGGGCCGCCGACTACAAAGCGCCCGGTGGGGTTAATAAAAATACGCAGTTCATCATCCACCAGGTGCGGGGGCAAAACCGGGCGAATAACGTGTTGGATAATGCCGGCATGGACCTCATCCTGACTTATTTCCGGGGCGTGTTGCGTACTCACCAGCACCGTATGAATCCGCTTAGGTTTGCCAAAACTGTACTCTACCGTCACCTGCGTCTTGCCATCAGGGCGCACCCAGGGCAAGGTACCATCACGCCGCACCACTGCCAGCCGCCGCGCCAGCCGGTGAGCCAGATCAATGGGCAGGGGCATCAGCGATTCTGTTTCATTACAGGCAAAACCAAACATCATCCCCTGGTCGCCGGCGCCTATGGACTCAATGACAGCATCCTCGGAGCCATTGTTACGAAACTCCAGCGCCCGGTTAACGCCCTGGGCAATATCCGGGCTTTGTTTAGCCAGCGCCACCAAAACGCTGCACGTATCCGCATCAAACCCTTTGCCGCTGTCATCAAAGCCAATGTCACGCACCACACTGCGCACCAGTTCATCAAAGTTGACCTGGGCCGTTGTGGTTATTTCGCCAAACAATAAAACCATGCCCGTTTTCACTGCTGTCTCACAAGCGACACGCGCATACGGGTCCTGCGCCATGATGGCATCCAGAACGCCATCGCTGATCTGGTCACACATCTTGTCGGGATGCCCTTCAGTGACGGATTCTGATGTAAACAGTAAATGCGGCGAATTCATAAAAGAAGTGCTCATATGTACCTCCATTTCTCAAATCATCCATGCTGGCTTTAGAGCCGCCAGGCCAGTCAGTCTCAGAAACACCCGGACCTGGCCCCCCGGCGCACGCCTGACGAAACCTTAAACCAGTTACAGCGAAAAAAAAGCCTCTTGCAAGGCAAGAGGCTACAGGTCAACGCTGGCTTCTTATCTTTCAAGTTCCAATCCTGACGGACTTAGCACCTGTCCCTGAATTCAGGGGGTTGCTGCAGTTTCAACGGGCCGGTCCCTCCACTGCTCTCGATAAGGATTCTGCTATACAGTTTTTCAGGATTCTGCCAGACGCAGTTAGTTTTGCGCCGGATGGTTAGGAGTATACCCAAACGATCACAGATGTCAAACAAGCGCGCGCCCTTCTGTCCAGTGTAGCGGCATGTCGAGTCGTGTTGAACTGTCAGGAAAACAGTCTCACGTAGAGGGCGGCTATGTCAATCGGGCGCCCCTGTCCTATAGCCCGAACAAAGCTGGGTGGGTTATATAAACTTCCGTCGTCAGGGAACCGCTGTGCCTGAGGAACTGTCCTGAGCATGGCCTGCTGGTCAAGTTACCCACTTAACCAGCAGGTTGCCAACGCGCCCCACCTTTTCATGCGGATGTACCCTACTGGGAATGGTTGCCCTGGTATTTCCCTCTTGACAAAGTGTAGTTATAACACTATATTTGTATTGTTATTGGTGTAATAAACACACTTATGGAGGCGCTATGATAATCAGCCAGGCGCAGCACATTGGGCGAGGGCACCGGTTGATGGGCCAAAACTGCCAGGATTATGCCGTAGTTGGGCAGCCCGGCACGCACACCAGCTTTGGCGTCGTCCTGGATGGCTGCGGCAGCAAACATGGTCACGGCTCGCACGTGACGCCATCAGCCAATGAAGTGGGCGCGCGGCTGCTGGGGCAGTTCATCTACGGCTGGCTGCAGACGCACGACCTGAACCAGGCAGCGGACGCCCTGGTCACCAATCTCCATCAGGCCGCGTATGATTTCCTGGCGCAGTTGACCGCCGCCATGCCCCTGGTGGACAACGCTAACCGCACCCGTTTCGTGGCTACGCAGCTTCTTTGCACCGTGGTCGGCTTTGTGGCGCGGCCAGAAGATGCTTTTTTTTTCTGGTCGGGCGACGGCTATCTCTGCCTCAACGACGACGTGATCCCCCTGGACAGCGGCAACCGCCCGGATTACCTGGCCTACACCCTGCTAGACAGCCAGCCGCACCCCTTCAACGTCATGTGCGTGCGCCAGCGCGGCGCGCTCATGCGCCTGGCTGTAGCCAGCGACGGCTGGCGGCCCGATTTACTGCGGCAACTGCGCCAGCCGCTGAACAGCCTGGCCTTACAGCGCTGGGTAAACCAGCAGGCGCAGCAGCGCGGTCAGTTTGAAGATGATGGAGCCATTGCCATTTACTGGCTATGACCAGGTCGGCGAGTCTATGCGTGGAGGCACAAAACAGGACGCTGATAACGCTGATAGACCGCTGATTTTAACGATTAAGCCAGCATACCATGCGACCAGGAGCATCCATGAACACAATTTACATTGGCAGTAAGCGCATAAAACTGGAAGCGGCAGACCTGATTCAGGCCGGTGGGGAGGGGATGGTGTTTCGCTGGCAAGGGCAGGCGGTGAAGGTGTACCATCAACCACAGCCACAGCATGGTCGGAAGCTGGCGTATTGGCAGCAGCATGGGTTGTCCAGCCAGATGCCGTCCTCCTTGCTTGGTCCCAGCGCACTGGTCTGTAACAAACAGGGCGAAGTGGTCGGGTTTGTGATGCCGGCACTACCTGCCGGCGCTTTCCCCCTGAAGCAACTCGCTAACCCCCACTTCACAGCGCATCATCAGCTCGATCCGCGCCACGCGGCTGCCTGGTTGCAGCACGCCCACGTCACCCTGACCCGGCTGCATCAGGCCGGCATTGTCGTCGGCGACCTGAACGACCAGAACGTGTTTGGCCGGCTGCCGGTCACTGACAATCTGGCGCAAACCTTTTGGGTAGATGTAGACAGCTACCAGTTTGGCGGCTTCCCCTGCCCGGTGGCCCTGGATAGTTTCCTCGATCCACACCTGTATGGCGCCGGCGATTTCAGCCAGAAACCCTGCTTTTCGCCGCCCAGCGACTGGTACGCCTTTTTTGTCCTGCTGGTGAAAAACCTGCTGCAAGTTCACCCGTATGGCGGTGTGCATCACCTGCATAAAACGTTGATGGCGCGGGCCAATGCCGGCATTACCATCCTATCCCCCAACGTCACCTACCCGCAGCGCGCCCGTCCGCTAGAAACGCTGTCTGACGACCTGCTGCATCATCTGCACATCGTTTTTGCCCAGGGACAGCGTCCATCGTTTCCTGCCCCCCTGCTAGATGACTATGCGCAAGGCTTAATCATCTGCGCACACTGCGGCCAGGTGTATCCCCAACAGCGCCCTCACTGCCCGGCCTGCCGGCAGCGGCACGCCCCACCTGCCCCCACGATTCAGCGTGGCCAGCTTACCTTTCGCCTGCTGCTCGACGCGGACGGCGCCATTATCCAGGCGGGCGTACTGCCCTCCGGGCGGATTCAGGCCATCGTGCGCGCCAGCCAGCAGTACCGGCTGGTGCGTATGGGAGTGGGCGGCGTCAGCGAAGACATTCTTCTCTTCAGCGGGCAGGCAAATTACCGCTTCGCTTTTTGGGGCCAACACCTGGTGGTAAACCAGACTGGCACAGACCAACTACTGCTGCTGGCTATAACACCTCATGACTGCCAGATCGTCGCCCGCCTGCAGACGGCTACTTTTCAAGACGAGGCCGTCTTTGCCGCCAGCGACCGCTACCTGTATCGTTTAGCCAACGGCTACCTGATGCGTGGGCAATGGCAGCAGGGCCAGTTCGTGGAAGCCATCGCCGCTGACGCCCGTCGCCAGCAAACCCAATTTTGGGCCACGCCAGCCCAGGGCGCAGCGGCCGGGCTTTACCGCCTGTTTGCCGCCCATCACTTCTTCCTGGTAACGTCGTCTGGCGCGGTGCAGCCGCTGTCGCTGCCGGCATTCCCCCCGCACACCAGCCTGCAAGACAGCGCCGCCCTCTTCAGCCAATCCCATGTCGCTTTGCTGCTGCAAACAACGCTGGCGGGGCAAGAGCAGCAGCGCGTGTTTCTCTTCGACCAGCAGGGCCAGCCGCGCGGTCACTGGCAGCGAACGGCGGCGCACGGGGTGCAGTACACCACGCTGGTGGGCAAAGCCCTCGTCGGCCACACCCTGCTGCACGCCACCGATAATGGTATCCTTAAGGAGAACGCCGCTGGCCAGACGCTCTTGCCAGACAGCGCCGGTCATGTGGGTCACGGCGATCTGCTGCACGCCCACCCACATGGCCTGTTGGTTCAGCAAGCTTCCCGTTTGTGGTTAGCTGCCGGCAGGTGACCGCCAGAATATAAGAATCTGATAGATTTTTGTATTCTTCGCTATCCCCTTGACAAAGTGTATGGATTACACTATACTTATTGTCACATTAGTGTGTTTAGAACACTAATACATGTCTGAGGCATACACCACCGGAGTAACAGATGGCACACACGCCATTCCTACAAGGAGAACCGATGAACGATTTCCCCCGCTTTTACGATCCCAGCCGCATTGGGACGCTTTTTTACCCGGACAAAGCGGCCATCGCCGCCGCCGCGCTGGGGACGAATTTCGCCCCCGCTGCCGCCGACAAGTTCAAAACGCACCTGGTAATCATTGACATGCAGGTGGATTTCTGTCATCAGCGGGGCAGTTTGAATGTGCCCGGCTCTTTGGGTGACATTCAGCGGCTCACGGAGTTTATCTACCGGAATGCCGGCATCCTTACCAACATCACCTGCTCCCTCGACTCCCACCTGCCCTTCCAAATTTTCCACCCCGCCTGGTGGGCAGACGCCGCCGGAAACCATCCTGCGCCCTTCACCCTCATCACCTGGGACGACATCAAACAAGGCAAATGGCGCCCCCTCATTGCCCCCGCCGCTTCCACCAGCTACGTCAAACAATTGGAAAAAGAGGCCAAAAAACAACTGGCCATCTGGCCCTACCACGTCATGATAGGCAGC
>CAZDSN010000212.1:0-1844 GCA_964507675.1 uncultured Ardenticatenaceae bacterium
GCCCATACACCCTGGCCTATCCGTTCACCAACTACAGCGACCGGCTGACGCCGGCGGCGGGGGCAGCCACAGGCTTCACCGGCAACCAGGGCAGCGCGGCAGTCGTCAGCGGCACGCACAAGGCCGTCTTCTTCGGCTATCCGTTTGAGGCGCTGCCGGCAGCTGGACGCGCCCCTGTGATGCAAGCCACTCTCAACTGGTGCAGCCAGTAATGTAAATACCTAACACCAGGCGAGTCATTGACCCGCCTGCTGCTCCTCCAGGAAGCGGCTGCCTCCTGGAGGAGCAGTACAAGTAAGGAAGGTTAAAATCATGAGATCTCAACGTTTTTCCGGGGGGAAATGGTTCTTTTGGATGTTATTCCTTGTCTTGAGCGGCGGGCTGCTGCTGGGCAGCCGGGGAGGGGAAGCTGCCGCATTTAATAATACCACGGCCATCACTGTCGCCCCTGAAACATATGCCCAATTAAAGAGTTTGCAGCCAGTCGCCGTGGTAGATTACGGCGCGTTTGTGTGGTTGGAACTGTCCGCGGCGGATCTGGCGCAGGTGCAACGCGCGGCTGTCCCTTACCAGCTTGACCCCAACTTCACCATGCTCACTTTGGGTGAAATCACCTTTGACACCCGTCAGGGCGGGCCAACGCTGCCCGAAGGATGGGCCAACGCCGCCAGCGGCGGGCCTGATTACCGCCTGGTGCAGTTCACCGGCCCAACGCGCGTCGAATGGTTGGCCAGCCTGGAACAGGCGGGGCTGCAAATTGTGCAATATATCCATCCCCACACCTACGTGGTTTGGGGAGAAGCGGGCGCCTTGAACCAGGCAGCGGGCAGCAGCTTTGTCCGCTGGACAGGCGACTTCGCGCCCGCTTACCGTCTGCTGCCGGCCTGGCGACGGCTGCCGGCACTACCCGTAACGGCCAGTGTGCTTGTTTACCGCGGGGCTGACGTGGATGGCGTGACGCGCCAGCTTGAAGCAGCAGGTGCGACGATCACGGGCCGTTCCGTACTAAACGCCACCTGGGAAATGATTGGCGTGACCCTGGCCGGCGACAAACTGCCGCAAGCCGCCAGGATCGCCGGCGTTTACAGCGTGCAGCCCGACCCAACGGATGGCGGTCTGCGCGGCGAAATGAGCGACCAGATCAGCGTGGGTAACTACGATGGCAACAATCAGGCATTCCCCGGCTATCTGGATTACCTGGCGCAAATTGGTTTCGACGGCAGTGGCGTCATCATCGCTAACGTGGATGGCGGCGTGCAGGATAACCACCCCGACCTGGTGAACCGCCTTATCCCCTGCTCTGGTACAACCTGCGGCGGCGGGGCGACGAGTTCACATGGGACGCATACTGCCGGCATTATGGCTGCCGACGGTTCTTCGGGTACCATGGACGGCTTTGGCTTCCTGCGTGGTCTGGGCCAGGCGCCGGGAGCCAACCTGGTCGAGCAAGTGTACAGCCCTTACTACACCCAACCAGGCGGCATGTTGCTCCTCATGACCGACTCCTACAACAACGACGCCTCTCTTTCTGGCAACAGTTGGGGGCCGTCTGGGTCGCCATTAGGCTACGATGACGACACCATGCAAGTAGACATTGGTGTGCGCGACGCCGATCCCAACGCCCCCGGCAACCAGCCGCTCTCTTTCATTCTCTCCTTTATGAACGGCAACGGCGGCACCAGCACCCAGGGCACACCCGACGAAGCCAAAAATATCTTCACCATTGGCTCCACCAAGATGCAGAATGCCAATGGCTCGCAAATCCTACAAATTGACGACCTCTCCAGCAACACGGCGCACGGGCCTGCCCTGGATGGCCGCACTATCCCGCACATGGTGGCCCC
>CAZDSN010000212.1:1944-6750 GCA_964507675.1 uncultured Ardenticatenaceae bacterium
ACACGGCGCACGGGCCTGCCCTGGATGGCCGCACTATCCCGCACATGGTGGCCCCCGGCTGCCAGGTGGACTCAACCTACTCCGGTTCATCCTATGCCCTCCTGTGTGGCACCAGCATGGCTTCGCCCCACGTCAGCGGCGCGGTGGCTGTCTTCATTGAGTATTACCGCAGCCTGTATGGCGTAGAACCCAGCCCGGCCCTGATTAAGGCCGCCTTCGTGCCCGTAGCGCACGACCTGGCCGGCCATCTGGATGCAGATGGCGGTACGCTGGGCCATCCGTTTGACAGCAAACAAGGCTGGGGACGCATGAATCTGGATGCGGTGGTCAACTCTGACCTGTTGATCCAATACTTTGACAACCCGATGGTGCTGGACAACACGGGCGAATCCTGGTCACAAACCCTCTCCCCCGCCGATCCCAGCCAGCCGATGAAGATGATGCTGGTCTGGACGGACGCCCCTGGGCATGGTCTGGGCGGCAGCACGCCTGCCTGGAACAATGACCTGGATCTGGTTGTCACTTACCAGGGCAACACCTATTACGGTAACCGCTTTGACGCCAACGGCTGGTCTACGCCGGGCGGCAGCGCCGATTATCGCAACAATACCGAAGGCGTCTTCTTTGGTCCTACAGCCAACGGCGCGGCGCAGGTACAGGTCGTTGCCGCCGACATTAACTCGGACGGCATCCCCAACTCTGGCGACGGCACCGACCAGGACTTTGCCCTGGTGTGTTACAACTGCATTACGCAGCCTGATTTCACGATAGCGGCGAACCCGGCGGCGCGGACGATTTGCGCGCCCGCTAATGCCTTGTACGACATCGAAGTGGGCAGCGTTTTGGGATACGATGATCCGGTGACGTTGAGCGTCAGCGGCGTTCCCGGCGGCGCAGCGGCTAACTTCAGCCTCAACCCGGTGATTCCGCCAGACAACAGCACGTTGACGGTTGGCGTGTCGGGGGCGACAACGCCTGGGGATTACACGTTGACGGTTACGGGGATGGCGCTGACCAGCACGCACAGCATAGATGTGGCCCTGAGCGTTTACAATGCTGCGCCGGGCGCGCCGACGTTGATCATGCCCATTGGCGTGGATCAGCCGCTTGTGCCGACGTTTGAATGGACGGCAGCCAGCCAGGGCGCGGTCTATCTGCTGGTGGTGCGCAATATCGGCACAGGGGAGACGCGCTATACGGTGACGTCGGATACCAGCTATATGTTTGAAACGCCGCTGGATCCGTATGCCATTCATGCCTGGTCGGTGCGGGCGTATAATCCGTGCGGCGCAGGCTCCTTTGCCCAGTTCGGTTTCTTCCGCACCCAGGACATCCCGCCCATCCTCGTGGTAGACGACGATGACAACGCCCCTGACGTGCGCGCCATCTACACGGCAGTGCTGGATGGCCTGGGGCTGGGTTACGACATCTGGGACACAGCTAACAGCGACAATGAACCAGACGCGGCCACGTTACAGCAATACGATGTCGTCATTTGGTTTACAGGCGACGAGTTTGGCGGCGTGGCCGGGCCGGGTTCTGCCGGGGAATCCGCCCTGGCTACCTACCTGGACGCGAATGGCTGTCTGTTCATCAGCTCCCAGGACTATGTTTATGACCGCGGCGTGACAGCCTTCATGCAAAGCCACCTGGGCATTGCTTCGGCCACCAATGACGTCAGCCAGACAACCGTCACCGGCGCAGCTATTTACGCCGGCCTCGGCCCCTACACCCTGGCTTATCCGTTCACCAACTACAGCGACCGGCTGACGCCGGCAGCAGGTTCGGCGACCGGCTTCACCGGCAACCAGGGCAGCGCAGCGGTCGTCAGCGGCACGCACAAGGGTGTCTTCTTCGGTTATCCGTTTGAGGCGTTGCCAGCCGCCAATCGCGGCACGGTGATGCAAACGACTCTTAACTGGTGCAGCCAGTAAATGTGCGGCTGCCGCAGACGCCCCAATTAGGGCGGGTCGGCGACCCGCCCGATGACCCTTCAGGGGGTGAGTACCTCCTGGAGGGTCACCATGATGGAAAATCTGTCGCGCAAATTAACAATTTGCGCATTTTCGCAGGAGGTTATGATCTATGACTCGTTCCAAGTTTTGGGCGCTTTTAGGCCTCGGGTTTAGCCTGATCGCCCTGATGATGCTGCTGCCTGGCGTGGTCAGAGAGCCCGCCAGCGCCGCAGATATACCCGATGGGCTGGCCGTAGGCGGTCAGCCGCTGGCGAACGTGGCCGTTTTGACTATGCCGGCTGTAGACAATGAAGCGCTGCTGGCCGAAGACCAGGCCCATTATGGGCCAGGTGTAGCCCCGCGCTTTGCCCTGCCACTGGCTGTAAATGTGACGCCATCCACACATGGAACCTGGGAGACGTTGGCGGATGGCTCCTTGTTATGGCGGCTGCGCATCAGTTCGCCAGGGGCAGTATCGTTAAATCTGGGGTTTACGCGGTATAAGCTGCCGGCAAACGGCCGCCTCATGCTCTACACCCCTGATTACCGCACCATTCGTGGACCCTTCACCGCTGCGGATAATGAGCAACATGGCGAGTTCTGGTCGCCCATTCTGGTGGGCCACGAAATCGTGGTAGAGCTTACTCTGCCGGCGTCCGAACTGGCCCAACTCAGCCTGGAACTCACCACCGTCAGTCACGGCTACGCCGAGTTCGGCGACACAACTCGCTTCCTCTCCGGCGCCTGTAATGTAGACGTTGTCTGCTCTGAAGGCGACCTGTGGCGGGACGAAATCCGCTCTGTGGCCGTCATCAGCACCGGCGGCTCCACCTTCTGCACCGGCTTCCTGGTCAACAACACGGCGCAGGACCTGACTCCCTACTTCATGACGGCCAACCACTGCGGCATCAACAACGGCAACGCTCCCTCTCTGGTCGTCTACTGGAACTACGAAAACTCCTGGTGCCGCCCGGTGGATGACCCGATCAACGGGCAGCCCGGCGACGGCAATCTGAACCAATTCCAGACAGGCTCTTATTGGCGCGCTTCCTACAGCCCTTCCGATTTCACCCTGGTGGAACTGGATGACTTCCCCAACCCAGACTTCAACGTTCATTGGGCCGGGTGGGATGCCACTTCTGCCGATGCGACTTCTGCCGTGGCTATCCACCATCCCAACACAGACGAGAAGCGTATCAGCTTTGAGTTCGACCCCACTTCCACCACCTCCTATCTAGGCAACAGCAGCCCTGGTGACGGCACTCACGTGCGCGTCGCCGATTGGGATGTGGGCACAACGGAGCCAGGCTCTTCTGGTTCGCCCCTGTTCAATCAGGACCACCATATTGTCGGCCAACTGCACGGCGGCTACGCGGCCTGCTATAACGACGATCCTGACTGGTATGGGCGCATCTCGGTCTCCTGGACAGGCGGCGGCGGCAGCAATAATCGGCTGCTGAACTGGCTCGACCCCATCGGCAGCGGCGACCTGGTGCTGGATGGGCGCGACCTGATTGAAGGGCCTGACTTCAACCTGACGGCCACCCCAGAGATCTTAAACATCTGCGTCGGCAGCAATGCCCTGTACACGGTTGATGTGGGGCAGGAAAACAACTATGCCGACCCTGTTACCCTGAGTGTGAGCGGGCAGCCAGGCGGCACAACGCCCTACTTCAGCGTCAACCCCGTCATCCCGCCGGGCAGCAGCCAGATGGTAATTGGTAATACGGGCGGCGCGGCTGCCGGCAGTTACTCTCTGGAAATCCTGGGCATGGGACCAACCGCCACCCACACTACCACAGTTGGTCTGAACGTGAACGACAGCGCTCCCGGCAGCGCCACCCTGATCGCCCCCTACGGTGTAGATGCGCCTTTGGTTCCTACCTTCCAATGGTCGGCAGCCAATCAGGGCGCGGCCTATCTGTTGGTTGTCAAGAATGTCACCAGCGGGCAGCTTCTCTATGCCGTTACCCGCGAAACCAGCTACACCTTTAGCACACCCCTCGATCCACTGAACATCTACGCCTGGACCGTGCGTGCTTACAACCCGTGCGGCACGGGTTCCTTTGCCCAGCCCCTCTTCTTCCGTACCCAGGACATCCCGCCCATCTTACTTGTGGATGACGATGACAACAGCCCCAATGTGCAAAGCATCTACACGACTGCTCTGGATGCGATGGGATTGCAATACGACCTGTGGGACACGAACAACAGTGACGATGAGCCAACTGCGGCCACGCTGCTGGCTTATGACATGGTGATCTGGTTCACGGGTGATGAGTTTGGCGGCTTTGCCGGACCGGGCACAGCGGGCGAAACAGCGCTGGCGACCTATCTGGACGGCGGCAAATGCCTCTTCATCAGCAGCCAGGATTACGTCTGGGACCGCGGCGTTACCAGCTTCATGCAGACCTACCTGGGCGTAGCCTCTGCTACCAGCGACGTCAGCCAGAACACGGTCACTGGCGCAGGCGCGGTTTATGGCGGGCTAGGGCCGTATTCGCTGCAATATCCGTTCACGAATTACAGTGACCGCCTGACGCCAGCGGCTGGCGCGGAAACAGCGTTCACGGGCAATGCCGGCAGCGCGGCAGTGGACAAAGATGCTGGCAGCTACCGCACGACCTTCTGGGGTTTCCCCTGGGAAGCCTTGCCCGACGCCAACACCCGCCAGCAACTCATGAGCACCACGCTCAACTGGTGCAGCGGGAACTGACGATCCTTTTGGGCCACGAATTGCATGAATGACACGAATTTAAAACCTATTTCGTGGCATTCATGATAGATTCGGGCTTCGCTAAGGGCCCATCCACAAATTAGTTCCCGTTCTTGTGTGCCTGGGGCAGCATTT
>CAZDSN010000213.1:0-6747 GCA_964507675.1 uncultured Ardenticatenaceae bacterium
CAAAAGCAGTCGCCGGGTGGCCACAACTTACGGCTTCGTGGCAGTGGCAGCCTGGTTTAAATTAGACGCGACGCTTCTTGGGTGGGCGACAGCCGTTGTGTGGCACCGGAGTGACGTCGTAAATCGCCCGCACGCGCAGACCAGAGCTTTGCAGCGCGCGAATGGCGGACTCACGACCTGGACCAGGCCCATTCACAACGATATCCACTTCCTGCACGCCATTATCGCGCGCCAGGCGGGCCGCATTTTGGCTGGCCATACGGGCGGCATAGGGCGTACTTTTACGTGAGCCTTTGAAGCCTGAGTTGCCCGCGCTTGACCAGCAAATGGCGTTTCCTTGCGCGTCCGTGATGGTAATGATTGTGTTGTTAAAAGTTGCACGGACATGGGCCTGCCCTTGCGGCACCATGCGCTTGACTTTCTTCCGTGCAGTTTGCGCTTGTCGTCTACGTCCCATTTTTTCTCCTGATGATTACTTGCCCTTGCGCCGACCACGCCCGGCCACAGTCTTCTTTGGCCCTTTACGGGTGCGGGCGTTGGTTTTAGTACGTTGACCATGGACTGGCAGGTGACGGCGGTGCCGCTGGCCGCGATAGCAGCCAATTTCTGTCAGGCGCTTGATGTTCATGTGAATATCGCGACGCAGATCACCTTCGACTACGTAGTCGCTGCCAATAACCTGGCGCAGGCGAGTGACCTCAGCCTCAGACAGATCTTTTACCCGCGCGTCTGGATTGATATCAGTCTTGGCCAGGATTTCCTGGCTGGATTTTTTGCCAATGCCATAGATGTAGGTCAGGCTGATTTCTACCCGTTTGTTGTTGGGTATGTCAATGCCGGCAATACGAGCCATAAGTTCCTCTCAAATTCTCAATAAAGAATAAATAGACACCAGAATCGCCCGCGGTATTTACTTGCGGGCGCGGCGTAACCCTTACCCTTGCCGCTGCTTGTGGTTGGGGTTAACGCAAATGACGCGCACAGTGCCTTTGCGCTTAATGATTTTGCATTTGGGACAACGCCGCTTAACCGATGCTGATACTTTCATTGCCATTTACTCCTCGTGCAAACTGGCGACAACAGCCTATTTCGCCGCTGTCACCCGAATTGCTTAACCGCGGTGCGCGCTGCATGGCACCGCGTCTCACCATCTCTTAAAGAAGTGTCAAAATTTCTGGACCATTGTCGGTAATGGCAATGGTATGTTCAAAATGAGCCGTAAGTTTGCCATCTTTTGCGGCAACTGTCCACTGATCGGGCATGACGATCACATCTTTCTTGCCCTGCAGCACCATGGGTTCGATGGCAAACGTCATACGTGGACGTAACTGCACGCCGCGCCCGGCCCGACCATAGTTTGGCACATGGGGTTCTTCGTGCATGGAACGACCGACGCCATGCCCGCCATACCCGCGTACCACGTTAAAGTTGTGACTTTCCACGAAATCCTGGATGGCCGCGGAAATATCTCCTACCCGGTTTCCGGGCACAGCCTGTTTGATGCCTACGCACAGCGCCTTCTCGGTGACTTCCAGCATTTCGCACACAATTGGGCTGACTTGCCCAACGCCCATGCTAAAAGCAGAGTCGCCGATGTAGCCTTTGTACTGTGTGCCACAGTCAATGCTCAGCAAGTCACCTTCATGAATGACACGCTTGCTGCTAGGAATCCCATGCACCAATTCTTCATTGATGCAGGTATTGAGCGCGCCAGGGTAGGGTGGGAGTTTGCCGCCAAATGTATATCCCTTAAAGATGGGGATAGCCCCATGCTGTTCCAGGATATGTTCGGCGATGTCGTTAAGGTACATTGTCGTGACCCCAGGCCGCACCGCTGCACGGACGGCCTCCAGGACACGGGCATTAATGCGTCCGGCTTCCCGCATCAGGGCCAGCTCGGACTGTGACTTCAGGATAATCATACCGCTTCTTTGATGACAGTAACCAGGTCCTGGAAAACGTCCTCAACGGATTGTTCGCCATTGACCTCCACCAGGAGAGAAAGCTCCTGATAGTGATCAAGCAGCGGTTGTGTCTGTTCCTGGTAAACACGCATGCGGGTGCGGATAGTCTCTTCGTTGTCGTCAGCGCGACCTTCGATTTCCGCTCGCTTCAGCAGGCGCTGCACCAGCACGTCTTGATTGACGTGGATATAAGGAACGACATTGATGGCGGCGTTCATCTCTGCCAGCAGAGCATCCAGCGCCGCCGCCTGAGTACGCGTGCGCGGGAAACCATCCAGAATAGCGCCGGCGGCACAATCCGGGCGGGAGAGACGATCCTTGACCATAGCCACCGTTACTTCGTCTGGTACGAGTTTGCCGGCATCCATATACGACCTGGCCAATTGTCCCAACGGTGTCTGGTTTTTCAAGTTCTCGCGGAACAAATCGCCTGTTGCCACTTGTGGGAGCCCCAGCGCTGCTTGCAGCTTTTTGGCCTGCGTGCCCTTGCCAGCGCCGGGAGCGCCCATTAACACCACGAACTTCATTATTTTATGAATCCTTCGTAATGGCGCATGAGTAGCTGCGCTTCAAGCTGTCGCATGGTGTCAATCACCACGCCGACCACGATGATCAGCCCGGCGCCATTCACTACCAGGACGCTTTGCTCAAGTCCCTGGATATTCAATACATTGGCTACCAGTTCCATGATGCCCGGTAGCACGGCCACAACGCCCAGGAAGATAGCCCCTACCAGCGTGATGCGCCGCACCACAGACATAATGTAATCCGCCGTTTTCTTGCCCGGGCGAATGCCTGGAATAAAGCCGCCCTGTCGCTGCAAGGTGGTGGGCAGCTTCTGCTGCTGCACCATCACGTCTGTGTAGAAGAAAGTGAAACCCACCACCAGCAAGAAGTACAGGGTCCAATAGACTGCGCCCGTGTTTTGACCGAATGTATCGGCGATGCCTGTCGCTATGCGGCTGACAATCCCTTCATTGGAGGCAGTGATAAAGAACTGAGCCATCAAGGCCGGAAAGGCAATCAGGGATTGGGCGAAGATAATCGGGATCATGCCCGCCGTGTTGACTTTCAATGGCACGTGTGTGCTTTGCCCCTGATAAATTTTGCGCCCACGCACGCGCCGCCCGTACTGTACAGGAATGCGCCGCTGCCCTTCCTGGATGAACACAATCACCAGAACCGTCGCCACCGTCAGCACCACAAAAGCAATCAGCGTAAAGATACGGGCTATCTGCTCTGGAATTGTGAACAACTGCACCAGGTTGGCCGGGATTCTAGAGACGATGCCACCAAAAATGATGAGCGATACGCCCTGACCAATGCCATTTTCCGTAATCAACTCACCTAACCAGATGGCAAACATTGTGCCCGCCGTCATGGCGATCAAGGTCGTTATAGTGGGTAAGATATTGCTGACCGGGCTGAAGCCAAATTGCGGCATGATCTGCTCCAGGCCGCCAATACTGAAGCCAATTAGCCGAATTTGCCCAATAGCTTGCAGCAGTCCCAACGGAATCGTCATGTAATAAGTGATCTTGTTGATCCGGTTGCGCCCTGATTCCCCTTCGGAAGCCATTTCTTCCAACTGCGGAATAATGGGTTGCAGCAACTGCATAATAATGGATGCCGTGATGTACGGATAAACACCTAGCGCCATGACGGAGAAGTTGCTGACTGCCCCACCAGAAAGCAGATTCAACACCTCGATCAGACTGTTGCTGCTGGGCTGTGACCGAAACGCTTCCCAGGCTATCAGATTCACGCCCGGTACAGGAATGTTGGATACCAGCCGGTAAATGACCAACATGCCAATGGTGTACAGGATGCGCCGGCGCAGGTCAGGTAAAGCAAAGGCATTGCGAACAGACTCAATCATTTTTCAGGATACCTCCAAACTGTTCTGGTTCGACACTAGGCGAGGGGAAGAACCTCGACCGTACCGCCTGCCGCCTCGATCTTTTCGCGGGCTGATTTTGAGAAGCGATGGGCTTTGATGCGCAGCGCCACTGCGACTTCACCATCGCCCAATACAACGACGGGATCGGTGGGCTTTTTCAAAAGACCAACCGCCGCCATGATATCTGGGTCAAGTTGTGTGCCGGCATCTAATTCAGCCAAATCTTTCAAATTAACCGGCGTGTAGTATACCTTGCGAATGTTCGTGAACCCGCGCTTGTACGGCAGGCGGCGGGCCAGAGGGAGCTGACCACCTTCAAAATAAACACCTTTTCCACCGCCACTGCGGGCATTTTGCCCCTTGGTACCACGGCCGGCTGTCTTGCCCTGACCCGCCGAAATACCACGACCCACTCGCTTACGCTTTTTCCTGGAACCAGGATCCGGACGCAGATCGTGTAACTTCATTTACTTCACCTCTTCCACCGTCACCAGGTGACGGACCTTATCCAGCATACCCCGAATGGTTGGAGTATCTTCTTGCACAATCGTTTGATTCAGTTTGCGCAATCCCAACGCCTTGACAGTAGCCTTCTGGCTTTTTTCGTAGCCAATTGCGCTTTTGCTGTACGTAATTTGCAGTTTCGCCATGGTTAATTCCGCCATTGCTTACGCGCCCAGAACGGCGTAACTTCGAGAATATTCTCTTTGTTCCGATCCGAGGCTTCCTGTTGCACACTCTTCAACTGGTGCAAGCCATCCAACGTCGCCAGAATGACGTTTAACACGTTTGCGCTGCCTAAGGACTTCGACAAGATGTTCTTATAGCCCGCAGCTTCAATCACCGCACGCACGCCGCCGCCGGCAATAACGCCGGTGCCGGGGGCGGCTGGCTTCAAGAGCACTTTGGCAGCGCCGTGCCGTCCCACCACTTCGTGGGGAATGGTTGTGCCCACCATGGACACCTTCGTCATGGATTTGCGAGCCGTGTCCAGCGCCTTACGAATAGCGTCTGGTACGGAGCGGGCCTTACCCATGCCAAAGCCGACGTTGCCTTTGTTATCGCCCACGACAACGACAACTCGGAATGAGAACCGGCGACCACCTTTGATGACTTTGGCCACGCGCTTGATGTCAATAATTCGTTCGTCGAACTCATCTCGTTCTTGGTCACGAAATGATTGTCTTCTTTGACCCATGCTTTTCTCCTGACAGGTTGCACCGCGAATGCCGTTTAGCCGGCATTCCCGTACGCTTTAGAACTCAAGGCCGCCTTCGCGGGCGCCGTCAGCCAGAGCCTTAATCCGCCCGTGATACAGGTAACCGCCGCGGTCAAAAACCACCTGGTCAATGCCCCGTTCTCTGGCTCGCTCAGCGAGCGCCTTGCCTACCAGCGTGGCTTGCTCTTTCTTGGTTTTGCCCGCTAACTGCGGCCCTAACTGCTTATCAACAGTTGAAGCAGCCGCTAACGTATGGCCGGCCTCATCGTCAATGACCTGGGCATAGATGTGTTCCAGGCTGCGGAATACGTTCAGCCGTGGCCGTGCTGGCGTTCCGGTAATCTTCATACGAACACGACGCTGACGGCGTTTACGCGCTTGATTGGATTTTACAGACATCGTCTATACCTCTAAACCTTACCAGCTTTACCAGCCTTGCGGCGAATGATCTCATCGGCATAGCGGATGCCCTTGCCTTTGTAAGGCTCTGGCGGTCGCTGTTTCCGAATCTTGGCGCAGACCTCGCCCAGCACTTGCCTGTCAGTGGCGGTGACAATGATCGTTTTGCCACGATTTTCCACCGCAAATGCCAGGTCCTTAGACGGAGCCATCGTTACCGGATGGGAATAGCCGACAAACAGCACCAGGTTCTCACCTTGCATTTCCGCGCGGTAACCCACGCCTTCGATCTCCAGCCTTTTGGTAAAGCCCTGGCTGACGCCAACTACCATATTATTTAATAGTGCGCGGGTCAGACCATGCAAAGCCCGGTGCTGCCGCGAGTCGCTGGGGCGATAAACATGCAGCGCCTTGTCTTCCGCCTCAATGATCATGTCTGCGTGAAACTGGTGGGACAACTTGCCTTTGCCCCCGCTCACAGTCACCTCAGACCCGTCAATTTCTACTTTTACACCTGCCGGAACAGGGACAGGCATTTTTCCTATACGGGACATGCCATACCTCTTCTACCAAATTCTGCACAGAACTTCACCACCGACGCCCAAACGACGGGCTTTGCTGTCGGCCATGACGCCCTGTGATGTTGTCAATACGGCGATTCCCATTCCGTTCAGGACCCAGGGAATCTCTGTTTTACCTACGTACACGCGGCGGCCAGGCTTGCTGACACGTTCCAGACCCGAAATAACTGGGTGGCGCGTACGGCGGTCGCCAACATATTTCAACTGTACGCGCAGCACCCGCTGCGGTTGTTCGGGCAATACCTCATAATCAGCGATGTACCCTTCTTCCTTCAGCACAGCGGCTACAGCTTCTTTGATTCTGGAATGGGGCATGCTAACGGATTTGTGCTGCCGTTCTACTGCATTTCGTATACGCGTGAGCATATCAGCAATCGGATCACTCATTGACATGATGCACTTACCTCTACCAACTTGCTTTGACTACGCCCGGAATGTTCCCTTTTAAGGCTTCTTCACGGAAGCAGATGCGACACAATCCAAAACGACGCATGTAGCCACGTGGCCGACCACATAACCGGCAACGATTCCGCACCCGAATCTTATACTTACGCTTGGTTTCCCGCGCAATGATGGATTTTTTGGCCATATCTTTATCCTTATCTTTCAATTAAAACGGATGTTGTTTATCCAACTGGCCTAGTCGCGTTTGAACGGCATGCCTAGTAATGCCAGCAAACGGCG
>CAZDSN010000214.1:0-6717 GCA_964507675.1 uncultured Ardenticatenaceae bacterium
CCTTCCTGGGCCTATTTGCCGCCCTGGCCTTCTTGACCGGCCTGAGCTATGGCTTGTATCGCGGCGAATCCTTTGGCGACGTACTCAACCGCGCCTGGGAAGCCGCTACCATGTCCATTTTGGGCGGTTTTTTGGCCCGCTCTTTTGTAGGCATTTTGCTGTTTCTGGCGGACGATTCGCCAGGGGCAATCCTGGCCGTGAGTTGGGGCTTCTTGCTCTGGCCGGGGGCGGTGGAATCGGCGGCGCGGCTGGTGGGGGAACCGCTGCTGCAGCCGGCGCATTTACTATGGATGGCGGCAGCGGTGGGCAGTTTTGTAGGCATGGCGGATGGCTTGTACCAGGTGCATAAGTGCAGCGGGCCTATCCCGTTCACTTTTCTGATTGACGTGACCTGGGGGCTGGCGGGTTCAACCAATGGGGCGTTATTTCATATCGCTAACTTTATCTGGGGTGGGCACGAGCAGGACGGGCGCAAAAGCGGGCATCGCTATAAGAGCGGCTTTCGCTTTAAGAGTGGCTTTGCCGTGACGCAGGGGAGCGTGATGAGCAACATGGGCGGGCATGGGCCGGGTTCGAGTCTGTATAAACATGAAATGGTGCATGTGCTGCAGAACCGGATTTTTGGCCCGCTGTTTACGCTGACTTATCTGGGATGGATGGCGGTGTGGCTGCTGCCGGCATTGCTCGCCGGTCTCATCGCCAAAAGTTACACGGTGGGCGAAGCCATTCAGGGCTGGTGTTATTTCAACAACCCCTGGGAAGTGTGGGCGTACAAAGTAGGCGGCTACCGAAATATCAATGCGGCTGTATTGTGGAGCACTACGGCGGCGGTGATCTTTGCGGTATTATTCTTCTTGCCTGTCCTGGGTCTGGCAATCTGGGCGGCAGCGGCTGTCTGGGGTTAACATCAAGGTGAGGTGTTTATGAATTACGGGGAACGACTGGGCAACTTTTGGGCGCCAAGCGGCTGGACGGTGGGGTGGATGTTGTTGGGAGTGCCGGCATTGTACTTCTGGCAAACGTTGATTCACGAAGGATCGCACGCTATGGCGGCGTTGTTTGCCAGCGGCGACTTCCCCAAGATAGCGCCCTATGCCCACGTTAGCGACGCCGGCTTCCGCAACGGCGTTACTTTCACGGGCGGGGAAGGTTTTATCGCCACGCCGCAGTTTGTCGGTTTGGGGCTGCTGCTGGTGTTTACAGCCTTGTTCATTTGGGCTCCCATTCGCAGCCGCGCCGCTCGCTTTATGTTGGTTTTTTTATACGTGGGGGTGTGCATTGATCTGCTGTACAATACGGTTAAAGGCTTGTGGGGCGATTCCGGCCCGTTTTCCGATTGGGGCAAGTTTCAGGTGGAGATAGGCGATGCCGGCATCATTGTTCTCTCCTGGTTGATCTGGCTGCTCGTCTTCAGCCATTTCCTTTGGGTTTACTTCTCCGTCTGGCATGACTACGTTCCCCCGGCCGCCGGCTTTTGGGATTTCCGCTGGATCGTCCTCTCCTTTGCCCTGGCCTCCCTTTCCGGGCTGCTTTTTGCGGCCATTGTAGAGGACCCCAGCATTGACAAAGGGCATGGCGTGTTTATCGCTTACGTTGTCCTGCAAGCTTTAGCCTTCCTGGGCTACAGCATTTACTTTGGCTTGAGCTTCAGGGAAACTTAATAAACCACTTTAACGTTAGAAGTTCAACTTCTCAAAGAAGATGAACTTCTCTGACCGCATTGTAACCTTAACCAGCGAGGGAAGCAGATATGTCCAATGAATTCACGATCACGGCGGTATCCAACAGCGTCCAGTTAAGCGCCAATCGCCAGGGCAGCGCCGCCTACACGGTGTTTAACGCCAGCGGGCGACCTCTCACGGGGCGGGCCACCCTGGAAACCGTCCCCCGCGGAGAGGCGCACGCGGCCTGGTTGTCGGTGACCGGAGCCAGCGAGCGCCCATTCGTTATTGGCGCTGCTGAACAATTTACGGTCAATGTCAACGCGCCAGCCGACGCCGCGCCCGGCAGCTACACCTTCCGCTTGAAAATGGTAGATGTGGCGAATACAGACGAAGGAGTTACCGACGGCCCCACCGTCACCGTCGTCGTCCCGCCGCCTCCGCCGCCGCGCCCCAAGTTCCCCATCTGGATCATCCCCATTATTGTGGGCGTGCTGGTGGTGGTGGCTATTGTGATTGTACTGCTGTCAGGCTCCGACGCCGTGACCATGCCCAATGTAGTTGGGTTGCCCGAAACGGACGCCGAGGCGACGCTGGTCGCCAGCGACCTGGAGATCGGCAGTATTCAGCGCGAGGCCAGCGACGCCGTGGCCGCGGACCTGGTGGCGCGCACGGAACCAGAAGCAGACGCGGAGACGGAAAAATCTACGCCCGTGAGCGTCTTTATTTCCGATGGGCCGCAGGCGACTCTTACGCCCACGCCTGCACCCGACACGCCCACGCCTACGCCCACCAACACCCTGGAACCCGACACGCCCACGCCCGATCCTGGTGCGTGGGGCGGCTCGTGGACGACTTTTTGTGATGTATTGGACTGCGCCGATATGAACCTGACGCAGGTCGGCGATCGCGTCAATGGCACGTTTGGCAATGGCCTGGGTACGATTGACGGAGTTGTGCAGGGTAATCGCCTGTCGGGCACGATGTCCTATTCTGGGGCAACCAGTTCCTTTGACTTCTGGTTAGATGCCAGCGGTCTGGCCTGGCGCGGCAACTGGAACCGGGTGATCACCTGGTGCGGCTATCGCGCCGGGCAGAGCCAGCCGTCTCCCTGTGGAGTAGCGTCGTGGTATGGTACGTGGCAGGCGAATGCGGGGCTGGGGCCAATGACGTTGTTCCAGGATGGGCAGCGGGTGTTTGGCACGTATGCCGGCACAGACGGACGCATCGAAGCCTCCGCCAGCGGCACATCTCTGGGTGGCAACTGGCTGCGCGGCAGCAACGAGGGAACCATTCAATTCTTTCTGGTTCTGACCACTACCGGCCAGCAGTTCCAGGGCAACTGGAACGCCGAAAATGCCTGGTGCGGCTTCCAGGCTGGCGCAGGCTTGCCCGGCGACTGCCACAAGAAACAGGATCGGTTGACCATTACCGACTTTGCTGTACCGTTCACGGAGTTGGAATTCGTCATTCCCGGCACTTTCTTCCAGGTTATGCCTACCCCCACGCCTTAATCTTCGTTCGTTTCCTGGGAGAGGGATCGCGAAGCATTCTCTCTCCCAGGATCCTGCTTCCCCTGGCTGTGGCAAAGAGACAGATAGGAAGTTGAACTTCTTGCAAATTTTCGCCACGAATGGCACGAATTTGCACGAAGTTTCTGACCACTCTCCACTATTCACTGACCACTATTTCCGAAGGAGTTCCTCATGAACGGCGGCGCACCACGAAGAATGAAAACAGGATTTCGCAGATGACGCAGATTTGTTTTGTGGGGCGGCTTGGGAGTGGCTTCACTGATCACTGACCACTATTCACTGACCACTATTTCTGAAGGAGTGTGTACGTGAACCCCAAGCTGTTCATAATCCTCATCGTGATCCTCGGTCTGGTGTTTGCCGTGGGTATTGGCGTGGGCATCGGTCAGGATGATGATGCTCCACCTGATCTGACGGATGAGAACTGGGTTGAGTCTTTCAAGGAATGGATTCCCACCAGCCAGGCCGATGTGGATGATATCAAGCGCGCCGCGCCATCGGGGTGCCTGGATGAAGCGCAGCAGCGGCTTTCCATTTCTGCGGGGCAAACCTGCCAGTTGACCTGGCAGCCAGCCGCCAACCAGCGCACCATCCGCCTGCGCATGACGGCGGGCGACGGCGCGGACCTGATCCTGGTACAAACGGTGCAAAAAGACGGGGATACGCTCACCAGCCGCGAGGAAGGGGTAACGACGGGGCAAACGGTGGAAATGGACATTTACCGCCGCCAGACAGACCAGGACGTGATCCAACTTGCCGTTTCCTGTCACCTGGGCGACGCTTGCAGCTTCGTGTTTCCTTAGCCGCTCCCCGTTAGCCATTCACTCATTTCGCCATTCTCCTGGCTTCAGGCAATGGCTTTGATAATGGCGGGGATGGCTCCAATAAACAGAACGATCAGCCAGATGATGGCGATGATGGCCAGGATAATGGCTGCCAGGGCGTCGGTGATGCTGACCAGAAAGCCCGGCACGAACCCGTGCAGCAGGCTGACAATCAGGTTGCCCAGCAGGGAAGTCAAAATAAGCAGCACCAACCCTTTGTTTTGCAGGAACCGCTGCTGCGCCAGCAGCAGGCAGACGATGAAGCCGATTTTCAGCAGCATGATACCGCTGAGTACGGCGGCGGCCGCGCCGCGGGGGAAGCTGGCGAAGGCGGCAAAATAAGCAATGGTGCCAAAGGGAACGGACAGGAACAGGCCGACCATCAGCAGCAGCTTACCCAGAGCCAGAAAGATGAGAGCCAGACTGGCTAGTATCAGTAAGATGGCAAAGATTAAGGTAATGATGCCTTGAATGCGGCCATGAATGGAATCCGGCAGCAGCAGGGCAGCCGCCATCAGGCCCACGGTGAAGAGGAGGATACCGTCTACCAGCCCCAGGTAGGCAATGCCCAGGCCGGGGACGTCTTCCTTGAGGCCGTTGGCTTCATCCGGATCGCATTCGTCGCGGATGTCGTCGTCGTCGGGGAGTTGGTTGCAGATGTTGCCGGCATACGACCCCGACACCGCCAATCCCCCGCCAATCTCCGTGCTGACCGCCAACAGCAGCAAGACCAGGGCAATCACAAAAAACGGTTTACGCAATTCGTCGAGCATAAGATAAAGAACATTGCCGTGGACGCCGGGGTCATATTTACCAACGCATCAGCTATCAGGCACATCTGGCCGGATTCGTTAAAAGAACTCATCCTCATCATCTTCGATGGCGAGTTCCTGCGCGGCGAATTCACGCCACTGAGCCAGGACTTCTGGCGAGGCATCTGCTTTGCGCAGACAATCATACACTGGTCCAGTTTCTTGCTTAAGCTCTGGGAATGCCAGTAATAACATGGCCAGATCGCGCCAATCCGTACCAGATTTGGGCTTTCCCCGTCGTTGATAGTAGGAAATGACTTTGCTGGCAATAAGGTCGGCCGGGGCAATAACGGGCACGCCGCTCACTCTCTGGATTTGCGGCAGCGCCTCTGTCTGCCGGATACCTACCAGGTGACGGTTGCCTGACTTGTGCACTTGATAGAGACGATAGCCGCGCCCCTCGTTTACCTGGCGAATACGGACAGCTATGCGGAAGCGGCCAGCCAGGTAATCGCGTAAGGTTTGTGCTGTTTCGGCTGCGTGGGACGATAGAATGTCTATGTCTTGGGTCATTCTTGGTTCAGGAACATAAGCATTTACTGCCTGAGCGCCAAATAGAGCGACATCCTCGCGGTCATTGAGAAACTCCAATATCGCGCGCTGAATGACAGCCAGCGGCAACTCCTCGTGCATGATGAACTCCTGAAAAGTGAGAATGTCAGCGTTAAACATAACTTACTCGTTTGTCCCACTGAACCTGATTGGCGGACAAAACTTATTTTCACCGCAAAGCCCACCAAGAACACAAAGGAAGAATCTTCGCGTTCTTTGCGTCTTGGCGGTGAATTCTTAAATCTGTCAGTCAATCAGCCCACTGAACTATATGGAGTGATGCCCAATTTTCACTCAGTACGGACGACAAGACCAACCCAAAAGCCGCGTGCCAGCGAACCACCGCGGCAAAAACGCTGCCTGCACCTGGAAAGGATAACTAAATGATACCCGTTTCTCCAGTGAATGCTATCGGTTACAATGGAGTAGGCGCCTTTTGTTGACCGAATGTGGTTACCTGCCGCAAAGACGCCAGGACTGACCCCTTCAGCAAGTTCATAAGCCGCCCCTTCAGCAAGTTCAGGACAGACTCTGAGTTTACCGAAGGGGCGGGTTTCAAGTATTATCGAAGGAATGGAAAGGAAAAACTTCGCGTGCTCGCGTCTTAGCGGTGAACATTTTTTCCTATTCCAAAGAGGCTTATGTTCTTCTTTCTCTCCAAATTCCTGCCCCTGTTTATTTACCCGTTAGGACTGGCTTGCCTGCTGCTGCTGGCGTTGCTGCTGCTGCGCCGCGGGCGGGCGCGTGGGGAGCGCGCCGCGCTGCTGCTGGCGTTTCTGGCGTTGTGGTTGGGCGGCAATCGCTGGGTGTCTCTCTCCCTGGCGCGGTCGTTGGAGTGGCAGTATGTGCCGGCAGGCGACATCCCCCCCGCCGACGTGATTGTCGTCCTCGGCGGCGCCACCCGTTCTCCCCATCCGCCGCGACCAACGGTGGAAGTAGGTGAAGCCGGCGACCGCCTGATCTACGCGGCGCAGTTGTACCATCAGAGCAAAGCGCCATCCATTCTGGTCACGGGTGGCATCTTGCCTTTTACGGAAGAGACAGTGAGCGAGGCGGACAGCATGGCGACGCTGCTGCGTCTGTTGGGCGTGCCCGCCGCCGCCATCGGGCGCGAGGGGCAAGCCACCAACACCTATGAGAATGCCGTTTATACGCGGGAACTGCTGCAAGAACGGGGCATTGACCGCGTCATCCTGGTGACATCCGCGCTGCACATGCCGCGCGCGGTGGGGGTTTTTGCCCGGCAAGGTATAGCCGTCACTCCCGCCCCCGCCGACTTTTCGCTGACGGAACGGGATTGGCAGGGGATGTGGGGGGGCAATGTGCCGGCATT
>CAZDSN010000215.1:0-6652 GCA_964507675.1 uncultured Ardenticatenaceae bacterium
TCCTGGCTCTGGTTCCTCTTTGGCCCCGTTTTCATTTTCGTCCCTTACGGTCTGGGCGCGCTACTAGAACCCACAGACGTTCAATTCACACCGTTCTGGCTCGACTTTGGCTGGCTGATCTATTTTGTTTTCTACCGTCTATGGGCATACTACCACGTAGTGCGGCAGCATTGGGGCTTTTTCACGCTGTACAAGCGGCGCAACGACGAATATGCCGACGCCCGCAACAATCGGGTAGACAAGTGGTTCTTTAACCTCAGCCTGTACCTGCCGCTGGTCTTGTTTATGACCAGTACGTACTATGCGCAAACGCCTGGTTTTCCTGATCTGGGTCTGCGCGCCCCTTTGTTTGGCAGCCTCAGCTTAGGGGGCATCTTGTATCCACTGGCGGCAGCGCTGTACGTCTGCACCATTCTGGGCTATCTCGCCTGGCAGATTTACCGCTGGTACAATGAGCAGCCTATCAACGGGCCAAAGCTACTGCTGCTGTTAGCCATTCTCCCGCTCCACTTCGTCGCCTTTTCAAACCCCCTGCTCGTCGTCTTCCTGGTACCACTGGTGACCGTGGGGCACAATATCCAATACCACCGCATCGTCTGGACATACGGCCACAACAAATATGAAAAGGAGCAGCGCGCTGGATTTACCTGGGCGCGCCGTATCTTCAGCAGCGCCTTCGTCTACATTCTCATTGGCCTGGCTTTCACCTTCGCCCTATACAAAGGCCCATGGGTGGATTTCATCAAAGTCACCACCGGGTTGCAGTTAGATCAATCTTTGCTCAACAGCATTTCCATGATGGCTGGCGTAATGGATCCGTCTGAATTGGGGCTGGGGGAAAAGATTTTCGCCGCGTTTCTGACGGGTTGGGCCATGCAGCACTACTATCTTGACGCCCGTATCTGGCGCGTCCGCCGTGACAAAATGGTGCGGGAAAATCTGCATGTAGAATAGATCAGCCGGAGTTTAGGGGTAGGTGTCATCCCCGCTTGTAGCGGGGATGACACCTGTTTTCAGAGCAGTTTTTGCCCGCAAGACTAACCAGGTGCCGCCGTCTGCCCGGGCTGTCTATTTGTTTTCCACAGCCAATACAGTCCAGTTTTGACCACCATCCACCGTACGCCACAGGTTTGTTTCTGTGACGCAACGGAAAGTCTCGGCGGTAGTCGCTGCGGCCTTTTGTCCCTGGCATTGGCTGACCGCTGTCTGCGCCCAGCCAGTCAGGCCGCTCCAGGTCGTTTGCCCTGCGCCTGCCGGCACAGCCTGATCGGTTAGCCGTAACTGTCCATCTATCAGCCGCAGTGACGCCTTCATGGTGGGTTCCCCCGCCAATGGCGCTGTTTGCGCCAGCGTCCATGTCAGGCCACCGTCGCGAGTAGCGTACACCAACACCCGTGACTCAGCCCCATCGGCGACCGTGACCGGCAGCCAACCTGTTGTTTCGTTGACAAATGCCGGCAAATCGGTGAACCAGCGCGCCGCATCGTGGTTCAGTGTAACCAGCGTCCACGTACGACCGCCATCATCTGTCCGGTACAGTTCATCCCCGGCAGGGCCGCCGGCCACCCAGCCGGTCATATCGCTGCTGAAGCGCACCGCCGCCCCCACCGGCAGTGAGCGCGACTGCCAGGTCTGGCCGCCGTCTGTCGTTTGCAACAGCAAACCGTGGCTGAAATTGACGCCTGATTGGAGTTCGACTGCCAGATACCCTACTTGCGACGACACAAAATCAAAATAAACCTGCGCGGCCATCTGTCCTGTCTCAGGGGCGAACAGAGTCAACTCATCCATTTGCCAGGTCTGGCCGCCGTCGCGGGTGCGCGCCATCGCCAGCGTATTGGTTGCCGTGAGCCGCGCTGCCCAACCCTCCTGCCCGTCCACAAAGGCAACTGCCTGCGGCGCAGCCCCGGCCATGCCTGTGGGCGTGATATTCGTCCACGTCTGGCCGCCATCGTCAGTCCAAAGCAGCTTATTGGCCGTCAGCAACCAACCCTGCTGCGCATTTAACAGGCGCATATCCTGGATGCTGACACCCTGCTGCACCAGTTCCACCGGGGCCATCGTACGCGGGTTGACGCCCGCCACGTGCCCGTCTTCGGCGTTGCTGTCAATATTAAAGGTAACGCCGCCCCAGGTTTCATTGTGACCGCCAGCATATTGGCGCAGCCGTTGGTGGTCGCTCCAATAACCGTTGCCCACACAGGCAACATCCCAAACCGTAGCGCTGGCATTGTAGCCGCTGTAAATCCAGTGGGCCAGCCATGCGTCGTCGGGTACGTTGGTAATACCTGCCCAATCGGTGACGTAGGAGCCACAGGCAGAGCCATACGCGCCTGCCCGCTGGCCCAATTCGCGCAGCCGACCGCTCCAGCCGCTGATAAAGGATTTGGCTGCCTCGCGGCAGGCAGCGTCGCCAGGGAATGCCTCCAGATCGTAGTAAATGATAGTATTGCGACCCTGGGCAATGAGACCCAAATTGGAAGCGACATTGTAGGCAGAATCGGCTTCGTTGCGTCCTTGATTGTAGGCGGTACCCGGATCGTAGCTGAATTTGGAGCTAAAGCCAGAACAAGGAGCCTGGGGACCGACCCAGGTGGGGATAAAGTTCCAGCCCTGGTTGCTCACGGTAGAGACCCAGGCCGCATTCAAGCCATTGTTGGCGCAGGCGCGGGCGGAACCGCCAATGTAGATATTGGCTTCGTAGTAGGGGCTGCTGTTCCACCAGGTCTGCATCTGGCTGGTTGACGGGATTTCGCATTTGTCGTACCCTTGTTGATTGGATATAACAATCCCAATAGGATTGCCGCCGCCGCCTTCCCAGTTAAAAGTGTATTCCCAGGAGTTGTCGCTTTCATTGGACTCTGGGATAACATTGGTGCAGTCTACGGTGACGCGGAGGGTATGATTGCCGGCATTATTCACCGTATACGTCCAGTCTTCCACATAAGCGTAGTAACCGCGCCTCAGGCGGCGCGCATACCAACTGCCAATCTGGCTGCCGTCCAGGTAAAGACAGATGTCAAACTGCTCCCAGACACTTTTGTTGCCATTATTCACCACCGCCCAATCAATATAAGTTGTCTGGCCTGCGTAAAGCGTGTTGACCACGTTTGTGCCCGCCACTGAGGAGGGCACAATAGGAAAACTCCAGCCTGCCGGCGTGTAGGCAGTCAGGTTAGGCTCGCGCACGGCATCAGGGGCTACCAGTTCTGCTTCCGCTTGTTGCCACACTTCCACCTGAGCGCTGGCTGCCCGTCCACCAGCCAGTACAGACAGGGTCAAAACAACCAACCACAAAAGAAGAACAGATCGTTGGGGAAGAAAATGTTTCATGCTATCACCTGTAAGAGCAAGAAGAAGGGCGCGGCAGTCTGGCTCAACAGCAGCGCATTTTGCCGGCCCTGACCGAAATCAGTACGCCTGACAAGATGACCGGGCGAGGGAAACGGGGCAAACGAAATGTCAGTTTGTGCCCTCTGCCAGTCTATAACAATGCCAGACACGACCCAGGAAACGCAACGTAGGCCAATAATAACACTGAAAAAACAGATTGCCCATGCTGTCTGACGCTGGTTTTTACGCCCAGTTTTGCATAACCATCCCAAACGCTGGCCTTTAGCCGGCATCCAACTTTTTTAGGAGAGAAATGACATGAATCATTTGCCTTCATCCCGTATTCGAGCACAGCGAGGCGGACTGCTGCTGCTCCTGTTAGTCGCCTTAAGCGGTCTGGCGCTGTTCCTGATGCAGATCAATGTTGCCTACGCCGCCAATTTCACCGTGACCCGTTTTGATGACCCTGCGCCCAATGGCTGCCTGCCCGGCGACTGCTCCCTGCGGGAAGCCGTCATAGCCGCCAACACAACTGGCGGCGCAGATGTCGTGCTGCTGCCGGCAGGCGCCTACGTTCTCAGTCTGGCAGGCACAGGCGAGGACGCCGCGGCCACGGGCGATCTGGACATTCTCGATTCGGTGACCATCGTCGGGTCCGGCGCCGGGGCCACCATTGACGCTGCCGGACTAGATCGCGTTTTCCACATCCTGGGTAACGGCGCCACCCCCATCGTCACTTTAAGCAAGCTAACCATTCGCGGCGGCGCTCTCAGCAGCAATGGGGCAGCAGGCAGCGGCGGGGGGATTCACAACGATGCCGGCACGCTCGTCCTCAGCTACACCGTTGTCCGTGAAAACAACGTCACCCCCGGCTACGGCAGTTGCAGCGGCGGCGGCGGCATTTTCAACGACGGCGGCAGCGTCACCCTCTCCTTCAGCAGCGCCATTAGCAACACCTCCGACAGCTTTGGCGGCGGCATCAGCAGCGTTGAAGGCGTCGTCGTTCTGTCCAATGCCAGCCTGGAGGGCAATATCGCGGAGGTACAGGGGGGTGGTCTCTATAACATAGACGGCACAGCCATCATCAGCGGTTCGGCTATCAGCCTGAATGAAGTTGGCACACTGCTGCAAGCTCCGGCTGTCACCACCGGTCATCAGCCAGCAGTAGCCAACTGCAGCTATTTCCTGAACGCGGACGGCCCCGGCATTTTCAGTCGCAGCGGCGATCTGATCATTACCAATACCCTGATCAGCGGCAATTACGGCAACGCGGGCGTGCATGGGGCTGGCATCGCCACCCGTTTCAGCAACAATATGTCCCTGGAAAACGTAGCCTTCCTGAACAACAGCAGCGAAAGCAGCGGCGGCGCCATCATGCTCAACGGCGGCGTCAACGAAATCAACAACAGCCTGTTCCAGGGCAACTACAGCAATGGCCGCGGCGGCGCGATTTTCGTGCGGGACGACGAAGAGCTCAACCCCGCTACCCTCACCATTAACCAGACGGACTTTATCAGCAACGTGGCCGAATATCTTGGTCTTGGCGTCTATGGCGGCAACGGCGGCGCCATCCAGGCTTATTCCCAGGCGGGAACTGTCACCGTCCTGCTGAACGAGTCCAACCTTATCGGCAACCAGGCTTTGGGCAGCGGAGTGGGGGAGGCGCGCGGTGGGGCTATCTATATTGACGAATACCAGCCCATCACCTCCACCGTCCTGCTCACGGTTAATGACACCACCATGGATGGCAACCATGCCGACATAGACGGTGGCGCGTTGTACAATCGCGGCGGCTACGTGACGTTTAATAACAGTACCTTGAGCCATAACAGCGCCTCTGGTGGGGGTGGTATTTACACATATTCCACCAGCCGCATTGTCCTCAACAACAGCACTATCAGCGGCAACAGCGCTGCGTTGTGGGGTGCGTTTTATAATGGTTACACCGCGGGGGAGATGTTCTTGAACAACGTGACCTTGAGCGGTAACAGTTCGCCTGGCGAAGAAATACAGGCATGGACTGGCTCGTTTGTTCACTTCCGCAGCAGCATTATTGACCTGGATCAAACGTGTGCAGGCGACATCGTTTCGCACGGGTACAACGTTGGCCCGGCAGTGGGCTGCAACTTCACCGCCGCCGGCGACCAGGACGTTGACCCTGAACTGGAACCGCTGGCGGACAACGGCGGCCCCACCGAAACGCACGCCTTGCCCGGCACAAGTCCGGCTGTAGATGCCGGCAATCCCGCCGGCTGCGAGGCCGATTTTGACGGCGACGGTGTGCCCGAAGGCATCTTCTTCCTGGATCAGCGCGGCGAAGCGCGCGTAAATGTTCCTGGCGTGGGCAGTGAGCCGCCTGATAATCCCTGCGACGTGGGTGCGTATGAATACCAACCCTTACTTTTCAATGGCAGCTTTGAAATAGATGCCAATGGGAATGGCCTCCCGGACGGCTGGCAGAGCTTGAATCTGGCTCCCGACGATGGCCAGTTCTGCAATTTTGCTCACTGGGGGTCCTGCTCCTTCTACACCAACAGCGACGGTCCTACCAAAATGGTGTACCAGCTATTTAGCCAGAGCGGCAGCGCTGGCGACAGCTACCGGCTTAAACTATGGGCCGCCACGCAGAACGCAACCAGCAGTGGCCCCACAGGAGTGTTGGTACAGCTGCGCTATGCCGACGGCACGAAACAATGGTTCACCCAATCCTATAACCTGGGCACGCACAACTGGCAGTCCCACATCATTAACTTTACTGCCCAAAAGAACTACACTGGTATTCTAGTGATCCCCATCTTCAACAACCTGACCGCAGGCGCACTTCTGGTGGACGATGTAACCCTGATGCTGCTGCCGTAAGATTCAGAAAGACAGGAACCCCCGCGCCATCAGCGGGGGTTCCTGACTGTCTCATGCAAAGCATAGAGGAGAAAACGAGATGACAGAAGTACAAATGAATGCCGGCATCATCAGTGGCGGCGAATTTGAGACCGTCCGCTATCCCGACGATGAAATTCTGCTTCGAGTTACGGACAATGGAAATGTACAGGTCATTGAGTACCAATCTACTGACAGGGGAGGACCGCCAGCCCATTATCATGCCTGGCACGAGATAGAGTACGTCATTGAAGGCGACGTCGAATTCTACTTGAACGGCGAATGGTTGCGCGGCGGGCCGGGCGCCGTGCAAATGCTGCCGGCAGGAAGCGCTCACTCGGTGCGAGTTCCCAGCGGGTCTGCGCGGCTGCTGATGATCACGATTGGCGCACCGTTTGATGGCTTTTCCCACGACCTGGCGGCATTGTACGCCCAGGGGACA
>CAZDSN010000216.1:0-6610 GCA_964507675.1 uncultured Ardenticatenaceae bacterium
CATTGAAGCACGCTACCAAGCTGCGCTATGCCCCGAACAGCCTTGTATTGTAACAAAGAGCAGATAGGGTGGCAAATTTCGTTGCCGGCATTGAACCGGGCGCAGGAATCGCTGGCCCAGACCGCTGCCGCCGGTCAGAGGCAGATCACTCCACTCGACGCTGCTAATAGAAGCCAGGGATCGCCCCCAGGCGTTAGCAAAACCGGCGCAAGCGGCATAGCTATGGGCCTGGGAATGCCTGATTATCATTTTTGACACCAGACCAGCATTGGCTATAATTCAAGGCGCTTTGATACAGGCCCACTAGCTCAATGGCAGAGCAACTGACTCTTAATCAGCAGGTTCCAGGTTCGAGTCCTGGGTGGGTCATAATGGGGTTATGTCGCTGCTCAACAGCGGTTCCACATAACCTTTGGGTAAGCCGGAAATATCTCCGATTTCCGGCTTTTCTTTTTGGGTATTGGTATGACTCCAGCAATCGCTTCTGAATCTAATCTTTTGCGCGCCAGCGCCCGGCGCATTACCCATGCTCTATTTGTCAGCCAGAGTCTGTTTTCGGCAGCTTTTATTGCCGCCTTCACCTTATCCCCCATTATTGTGGCCGAGTTGTCCGGCAGCGAACAGGCGGCAGGTCTACCCAGTACCTTGACGCTAATCAGCCGGGCTGCGGTGGCCTACCCACTCGGCTGGTGTCTGGATCGCTGGGGACGGCGGTGGGGGTTATCATTGAGTTATGTTTTGGGCGTGGTGGGGGGATTGGTTTCGGTCCTGGCGGTGGTAAACGGCTCGTTGGGGTGGTTCCTGGCCGGCGCCGCTCTTATGGGCATGACGCGGGCGGGTGGAGAGCAAAGCCGTTTCATTGCGGCAGAGGTACACCCCCCGGCGCAGCAGGCGCGGGCGATTGGTCTGGTGGTTTTTGCCGGCACTATCGGCTCCATCGGCGGCCCCTTATTAGTCGGGCCAGCCACTAAATGGGCGGCGGCGTGGCACATGCCGGCAAATGCCGGCCCCTTCCTGGCCACCACTTTGCTGCTGCTGCTAGGTTTACTGATTACCATAGCCTTCTTGCGCCCAGACCCCTTCAAATTAGGGCAGCAAGTGACCGCGGCCTTTTCTCTTCCCCATCTGGCGGAACAACCAGCCCGGGCCGCCCGCCCGCTCTCCGAGATTTTCAGCAGCCGCACCGTCCGCCTGGCTATTGTGGCCATGGCTATTGGCCAACTCGTCATGAGTCTCTTAATGGTCATCACGCCGCTGCACATGAGTCACCACAACCATACCCAACAGGCTATCTCCTGGGTCATTATGGCCCATACCCTGGGCATGTTTGGACTGTCTGGCGTCACTGGCCGGCTGGTAGAACGGTTTGGGCAGCTTCCAGTCATTGGCGGCGGAACCTTTATCTTGCTCGTTTCTAGTCTGGTTGCGCCCTTTTCGCCCAACCTGGTGCCGCTGGCCGTGGCCCTGTTTCTGTTAGGCCTGGGGTGGAACTTCACATTCATTGCCGGGTCATCCCTGCTTTCCAGCCAGCTTAGCACGCAGGAGCGGGGGCGCGCGCAGGGGACAAGCGACATGATCGTCTCCCTGATCGGGGGTGCAGGCAGTCTCGGCTCTGGCTTCCTCTTTGCCGAAGGGGGCATTGGCCTGATAAGTAGTATTGGTCTGGGGTTGAGTCTGGCGCTGTTGGCTTTGACTATCTGGCAACGCCTGGGACTGCAGCGGGCAAACGCCCCCGCCTGAAGCACCCTGGGGACGAGTCTGGCACGCCTACGGCGCCGAACTACCCAGGCTACAAGGTTTTCACTCATGCAAATGAATGACTCTGTTTATGGGCAGGCGGAAATCGAAGAGCCTGTGTTAATAGACGTGCTGCAATCGTTCGCCATGCAACGGCTGCAAGGCGTTCTGCAGCACGGCATCAGCGGTCTGCTGGAGATAACCGCGCCAATCAGCCGCTATGACCATTCCGTAGGGGCTATGCTTTTGGTGCGGCGGCTAGGCGGTCCCCTGGCAGAGCAAATCGCTGCCTTGCTGCACGACGTCAGCCATACCGCATTCAGCCACGTGATTGACTATGTTTTCCATAACCACGATGGGCAGAGTTACCATGAAGAGGTGAAAGAAGCGTACGTTGCCGGCAGCGACCTGCCGCGGGTGTTAGCCCGGCATGGTTATGATTGGCGCGATTTCCTCCACGAATCCGACTTCCCCTTGTTGGAACAACCTGCGCCCGCCCTCTGCGCTGACCGGCTGGATTACTGTCTACGGGATTCGCTAGACCTGGGAATGGCCTCAGCAACGCAAGTGCAGGCTGTGCTGGATCATTTGATAGTGCAGCAGAGGCGTATTGTGATGGACGACAAGGCCGCGGCCGCCTGGCTGGCAGATACTTATATGGCCGCCGATGACGCCAGTTGGTCTGACTTTCGCGAGGTGGGGCTGTATGAGTTGACGGCGCAAGCTATCCGCCGCGCATTGGATACAGGCTTAATCAGCAGCCATGATTTCTGGACAACCGACGTGGAGTTGTGGGCGCGGCTGAATGCCGGCAGCGATCCCCTGCTGAGGCAACTATTGCGTCTGGTACATCCGCGAACTCGCTTCATCTGGGATGAAGCCAATCCTACCTTTTGCATCAGCACCAAAATCCGCACCATTGATCCTGACGTGTGGCAAGAGGGGCAACTGCGCCCGCTATCCGTGCTGGACCCGGCCTTTGCCCGGCGCCGCCAGGATTACCTGACGCGCAAGAGCGGCAAATGGCCCATGCGCGTCGTAGCGTAACTGCTTAAAACCCCTCAGAAACGGTTACCCCTCAAACAACTTTTCACCGCGATGCAGGCGGCTGGCGATCTGGTAGGTCTGGCCCTGGGCGCGTACGGTGGGGGCGTGGGCGGCCAGGTAACGTGACGCAGCAATAAGGGCGTGCGCCGCCGCGGGGGACGGCAGCAGCGTAGACTGTTTACAGGCTGCTTCGACGCTCTGGATAGTATGGAAATCTCGATCTTCACGCAGCAACAGTTTGCCCAGCATGGCGCGCAGCTGGGCCGGATCGCCGCCATGATAGAGGTACTGCCCTACCAGTTCGCCAGCCGGGTTGACCTGCTGCTGCCGGTCCAACAGCGCCGGCATTTCCGCCAAAGAATACTCTGCAATGCCGTTTGGCTGTGGCAGCCGCGCCCGTGGGATATTGAGGAACCGGTCCAGGTAAACGCTCATGGCCGCATCAAACACGCCGCGCAGCAGTTCGGGTGAGGGAGCACGACGCATCCCCTGCTCGACGGCGTTGGCAAACGTGAAGGTGTGCAGGGCCGTATCCCAATCGCCAAACTCGTTGCTGGTGTGGAATTGGGCAATACGCAGCGCCGCCGCATAGCTGACGGCCGACGCCAGTTCCACTTCTGTGGCCCCTGCCGCCAGCGCCGCCAGTAAGCTGCCGGCAATGGCGTGCGGCTCATCTCCCAATAATACAGCCAGCAACGCCTCCTGACCACGCCAATGAGTACGGTGAGCCTGATCGGCGACGAGAGATGCCGGCAATTCCGCAAACGCCCCCGTCAGAATAGCAATCAGATCCACCGGATTGCGCCAGGCGTTCGACTCCTCCATGCGGCTGGCGTTGGTAAAGTTGGACGCCAGGCTAGGTAGAACCAATTCGGCCAGATCCCAACCGGCTATATCCAACGCTTCCAACGCCTTGTTGGTGAAGTCCAGCACGTGGCCGATTTGAATGTAACGATGGTCTGTAGCCGCGGCGAACAGCATGTCAGCCATTTGCCTCTGGTCAGCGCCAGCACGGATGGCCGAGACCAGGCAGCGCTCGGCTCCTTCATCGTCGCGCACTTCCACAAACTGGCGGAACCAACGCTTCAGCGTGGTCACATCCTGGTCAGATCCCGGCAGCGGGCGCACAGCAAAACGGGGCGGATGATTGAAGCTGTCGGCAGCCACAGCAGACAGACCATGATAGAGCGCGCGGGGCCGGTCAACTGGGTCCAGAGCGGGCAGCAAATTCATCATGCACGTCAGGATCGTCAGTCCCTGCCCCCAGCCATTCTGGCGGTAGGCCGCGCCAAAGGCCAGACCAATGCGGAAGGGTGTCAGGGCGCTGCGCCAGTCGGCAGCATCCGCCAACAAGGCCAGCACCGACTTGGCCACCACCAGCGACAAATTTCGTTCCAGACCTACCTTGAGCCGTTCCTGGTGGCGCGCAGTCGCATCGGCGTGAGGAGCCACATCTACCCATACGGCGCCATCCCGTATTTCCACCGGAAAGACGCGGGCATCATCGGCAAAGAGATCGAAAGTGCCGCCGCTTTTCAAGTCGAACCGGGCGTAATGCCAGTAACAGGTGAGAATACCATCTTGTATCGTGCCTCGATCCAGGGGGAAACCCATGTGGGGGCAGCGATTGTCAACGGCAAAGATGCCGTCGCTGGTGTTGTAAATGGCAACGGTATACCCATTCGCCTGGGCGGTTAAAATGCCTTGCTCCTGAACGTCGGCTAAGGTAGCTACACGGACAAACTGAGAGGTGTTCATGCCATCTCCTTCAAGCAGGTGTGAAAAGAAACCGGGTTTTGCCATTGATGAATACAGCGTAAAAACCCGGGGTCTCTATTTGGATATTCAGATGACACTACCAGGATAGCATAGAAGCAGCAGACGGGAATCCGACGGATGGGCAAAGGCGTCCCTGTACTTTTGGGCAGGGTCTCCACCGCCGGGTCAGAAAAGCAAGAAGTTCAACTTCTTGGAGAAGTTGAACTTCTAAGGGTCCGGCGTGGAGACTTCAGTCGGAATACTCGGCTAAAGCCTCGACGCCAATGTACACCAGAATTTACCTGGAAACTGTTAATCAATACAACTGGTGACCGAGAAATTGTCCACACGTAACTCAGACTGGCTGGGCACGAACTGGTCGGCCGGCGTCATGGCCACGCCTACCACAGAGGGAACATTCAAAGTAGGGTCAAACCATGTGCCCAGCTCCACCCCGTTGATCTCCAGGGTGAAGGTGTCGCTTAGCAGCGTCACTTTCAGGTGATTTGTTTCATTGCCAGGAATGATGGCCGTGGAGGTGGTGGGCGTCACCAGGAAGGTGAGGGCATTGGTGTCTACATTGTATTTGAGGACGCCAAACTTCTGGTAGTAATCGGCATAGTCCGGGTCGGGATTGGCGTAGATACCAAAGAGGTACCCCTCAGATTGGTCAGGTTTGGCGCTAAAGACAACTCCCCCTACAGAAATGCCGGGGTCGTCTGTCCAGCGGATGTCGGTTTCCACTACATATTCGTCGCGGGCATTGGTGGGAGCAAAAAACACGTAATATGGAGCCTCAGGGTCAATGGCTTTGGGTGCAATGCGGTAAAGGCCGTTCCCATTAGCTGTCATGTACTGCGTCTTCACCCAGGTGTCATCCACCACCGCCCAACCACTGGCCGGGTTGTCAAATGTGTCAAAAAAACCAGGATCAACGCACCCTGTCTTGCTGACATAGGGCAAATAAGCACCGGGTAGTAGTTCCAGAATGGCCTGGCTGTCAGCCGCCACCGGCGTAGCGGCGCGGTGATTCAGGCTGGCAATACCCAGCCCCAGCAGGCACAGTAGCGTCAGAACAGGCCAGAGTTTAAGTTGTGATTTCATCATAGTTTGTCTCCAGTTAAGCGCCTGAATTCAGTAGGCATCAAGATGGTGGCTTGAATGCCGGCATTCTCCCTCAAATTTCTCCACTCACTGCCCCATTGCGACCAGGATAAAACCGTTGCACCCTTGTACTGTACCTTAATGCCCTGGATTTAGGCAAGTGAGTAAAAGATGAATGATGCCGGCATCAGGCTGATGCCGGCATCTGGTTAAAGAAAAAGCCCGTTCTCATCTGCCAATCAGACAAGAACGGGCTTCATGACTGCGTGAAAAAGTGGCTTTACAGCAACAACTGCAGCGGCGCTTCCATAATAGCCTTAAATCGCTGCAAATATTGCGCCGCTTCCACCCCATCGCTGACGCGATGATCCGCCGAAAGCGTGACCTTCATGCGAAATCCAACGGTAAGCTGGCCGTTCACAACTACAGGCACCTGTCGGGCTGTGCCGATAGCCAGAATCGCCGCCTCTGGTGGGTTGATGATAGCAATGAAATGGTCTACATCATAACCGCCCAGGTTGCTTACGGTGAAAGTGCCGTCGGTGACATCGTCGGGAGAGATTTTACCTGCTCGCGCCCGGGCAATCATCATCTTATTCTCGGCCGCAACCTGCGCCAGCGGCGTCAGATCGGTATTCTTTTGTACCACTGTCAGCAGACCGCCCTCAACGGCAACAGCGCTGCCCACGTTGATGCGGTTATGCCGCACCAGAGTAGCGCCATTAAAGCTGGCGTTCAGGTTGGGAAATTCCCGTAAGGCCAGGCCAGCCGCTTTCACGATCATGTCGTTGACCGTTATCTTGCCGTCCTCAGGCAGCAAGGCGTTAATCTGCTTGCGCAAATCCAGCGCGGCCTGCATATCCACTTCTGTAGTCACGTAAAAATGGGGAACTGTTGTCTTGCTCTCGGTCATACGCCGGGCAATAGCCTGGCGCAGCCGCGTCAACGGGATTTCAGCCGTTTC
>CAZDSN010000217.1:0-6605 GCA_964507675.1 uncultured Ardenticatenaceae bacterium
GTCAACAGTTTCCATCCAATTGCCATCCATTTGGATGGCAATTGGATGGATTAATCATGATCTATTGCTGTAGACCAATCTTCTTGAGTGGGCGTGCCGTCTTTCGCTACATCTGCATTCCCATAATAGCGTCTCTAAAGGACGGAAATCCCCTGTCTAAAAGCCATGGTCATAGCCGTTGGCGTGCCCATGCCAGAGATGCTGCATTTCGCGGCAGCGGGCCAGCAGTTCGTCCAGCGTTCCTTCATCCTCGATGCGACCATCTTTGAGCACGATGATGTGGTCAGCGCGACGCAGCGCGGTGCGGCGGTGGGAAACAACCAGACACGTCGGCGCATATCCGTTGGCCTTTTCCGCGCGTTGGAACAGACGTTCCCACAGCAGCTTTTCTGTTTCCACGTCCAGGGCGCTGGAGAGATCGTCAAAGACGTACAAATCGGGCAGGCGGGCGAACATACGCGCCGCGGCGGTGCGTTGAATCTGTCCACCAGAGAGCTTCACGCCGCGCGGTCCGACACGTGTATCCAGGCCATCTTCCAGGCTGATCACGTCTTTTTCCATGACAGCGCTGTTAAGGGCGGCAGGTACGTCTATCTCCGCCTGCGGCAAACCCATGAGAATATTGCTTTGCAGTGTGTCGCTGAACAGGCGCGGCACCTGACCGGTGTACGCCGCTCGCGGCGGCACGAAGAAGTTATCTCGCTCCATTACAGGTTCACCGTTCCAACGCACTTCACCCTCATCCAGTGGCAGCAGACCCAGCAGAACGCGCAGTAACGTTGTTTTGCCGGCGCCGATACGCCCTGTCACCACCGTAAATGAACCACGCCGCAGTGTCAGATTGACATCTACAATGCCCTTGTCTGTATGAGGGTGGCGATACGTCAGGCCACGCACTTCTAATTGTCGTAGTCGCGTGGCGGCGCTGCGTGCCGGCATGGGCAACGGCGGAAACACGCCATCCAGCGGCACATCTATAGGCTGCACCACGGCGTCGCAGGGGGCGTCTTGCAGCAGCGCATCCATACGCGCTAGAGAGACGTTAGTCTGTTTCTGCACGGCCAACAACTGACCCAGGTAGGAGAGGCCATCGGTAACGGGCCAGAGATAGGCGACGAAGAGAGCGAAGTCACCAATCGTGAAACTGCCATGACCGATGGACTGCCCGGCCATGAGCAGGATGATGCCCATGCTGATTTCGATGGTGCTTTGAAAGGCTGTGTTCAGCAGTTGGCTAAACAAGCTATCTTTCAAGGCTGCGTGGCGGCGCTTTTCATTCAACCTGGCGAAGTGCTGGTTAATTCCCTGGTGCGCGTTGGCCACTTTGACGGCCTGCACCGCGCCATAAGTTTCGCCTATGAAGCCGGTTACCCGCCCGGTGGCTTTGCGGTTGGCGGCACGATACGCTTCCAGATGTTTGCGCATCAAATTGGCAACCACCACTACCACAGCCAGGGGGGCGATAATGGCGGCAGTAATCCGTGCGTTAATGCTGAACAGTACCGCCAGCCCGATCAATGCACCCATACCCAGGCCCAGCAAGTCCACCATCCAGTCCGACACGAAGAACATGAGGCGATCAACATCGCCGCCAAAGCGACTGATTGCTTCGCCAGGAGAGCCAGGGAGGGCGGCTGCGCCTGGTCGCCGCAAGATATAGCGCAGCAGGTTCAAGCGCAGGATGCCCTCCATGGTAAACCGAAAGGGCAAATAGGTGGCAACGCCGAGCATCAGCACAACGAAACGGCCTGCGCCAATGCCTACCAGCAGCGCAATCAAGGTCCACAAACCCCAATCAACAGTAGCCGTTCCTGTCAGGCGATCCAAAACCTGGCGAATGACGAGGCCAGGTAGCAGCATGGAAGCGTGGATGACGCCCCAGGCCAGCGCATTGACGAGAAAGAGCCAGGGACGTAAACCAATAAGTTTGCCTGTTGCTTGCCACGTGGTCAATGGTTTCATACTAACACCTCTTCCAGGCCCGTGCGTAGTAATTGAGCAAAGCGGGAACCTGAGTCAGCCGCCAGGAGCATGCGCGCGCCGTACTCCATGACACGGCTATTTTCTAAGATTAAGATGTTGTCGGCGCGCTGCACAGTGGACAGGCGATGGGCGACGATGATGGCTGTGCGGTTGTAGAGTAGCCGGTCAATGGCCCGCTCAATCAACTGCTCCGTAACCGGGTCCAGGCGAGACGAAGCTTCGTCCAGGATGACCAGGCCAGGGTCTTTCAGGAAGACGCGGGTGAAGGCCAGCAGTTGGGCTTCGCCCGCTGAAAGGCCGCGACCGCCGGACGACAATTGCGTGTCTAGTCCCTGGGGCAGCGAGGCGTACCATTCCTCCAGCCCGAGGATGTGCAGGGCTTCGAGGATGCCGGCATCTGGTACCGTCTGGTCGAAGAACGTCAGGTTGTCGCGCACGCTCGCCTGAAAGAGCTGCACCTCCTGCGTAACCATGCCCACACCCTGGCGCACATCGCCCAGGCGAAGCTGGCGCAAATCCTTTTCGCCCAGGCAAACCGTTCCCTGCTGTGGATCGTGGAAACGAAAGAGCAGGCGGGTAACGGTTGTCTTGCCACTGCCCGTACGCCCTAACAGTCCCAGCACCTGACCTGGTTCCAGGCGAAAGCTGACATCGCGCAGCACGGGTTCAACTGGAACGTAGCCAAAGGTGACGCGGTCGAAGGTAACCGCCAGCGGACCAGGCGGCAGGTCAACGGGATGCGCTGTTTCCTGTACGGTGGGTTGGATGGCAAACAACTTCTCAATGCGTTGAATGCTGGCTGCTGCCGACTGCAGGTCGCGTAGTTCGTGGGCCAATTGTTCCAGCGGGCGCTGCAAGGCGTTGCTGTAAGACAGGATGAGGTAGACAGCGCCAATAGTCAGGTCGCCGCGCAAGAAGAAGTAGGCGCCCAATCCCAGCGCCAGGGCGTTACTCATGGCGAACATGAGACTGGTGCTGCCCCAGGTGAGGTTGCCGGCATAAAACGCCTTCCGCGACGCCTGATACACCAGATAATTCGCCCGCTGCAGTTGCTGAATCACGTAAGCTACGGCGCCATTGGCCCGAATGTCCTCCGTGCCGCCAAGCCACTCCTCAATGTGACCAAACATCTGCGAGATAGCTTCGCGCCGTTGTTCCCAGAAGGGCACGCCAAAACTCACTGTTTTGCTCAACACCAGCAACATCACGGCGCACAGGATGCCGAAGGACAGACCAATGATCCAGCTTTCCCGCAGTAGTAAAACCAGAATGCCTACCAGCAGAATGCCATTGCCCAGCACGCGCAGCACAAACTGCGAAAAGAAGTTGGACAGCTCAGTCACGTCGCCATCAATACGCTCAATCATGGTTCCAGGCGTGTTTTCGTTATGGAAGGCCATATCCAATTGCAAGCAGTGTGCCGACACATCATTGCGCAGCAGATTAGTGGCCTGCCACTTGACGTCTTCCGTGAAGTAAGCGGAAGCGGTGCGCAGCGCCTGATTGACGATGGTCACGCCCAGGAAGAGGGCGCCGATGCGCGTGAGCGCTGCTGCCGTGCCGCCGGCCTGTGCCGCATCAATGAAGGCGCGCACAATCTGCGGGTTGACAAGCTGCAGGCCAATACCGCCAAAGAGCAGGACGGCCAGCAAGGCTACCTTGCGTTGTTGTGGGCGCAGGTAGCGGGACAGGAGTATAAAGTATTGTCTGACAGGAAGTTTCACAACTATCCCTCCGTTGGGGCGAGCAGCGATTTTGCAGCCATCTGCTCACCAGTTTAACGATGATTCTCGACATCCTGTGTCAATAATGTGGGAGGTGTTTACCCTCCGCGCCTGCTTTCGGACACAACTGCGGTTGCAGAAAACAAAACAGCCACAGGTACTTCTACCTGTGGCTGTTGGTGGGCAGGAAACACCCGGCAGGGCGGGTATTTGCGGCAACAAAAAAAGCCACAGGCGGAGCGCGCCTGTGGCTTTGACTATCGAACGTGTGTTCTAGTCACTCAACAGGCACGCGGGCAGATAGCGGGTTCACCCCCACGGAACTGCCCATTAATGCTTTGCGAGTGATAGTTCATCATGTACGCTTAAAACCTTTTTGATGTGGATTAGCGGCCACAAAACGATAGGTGTGGTCAATGTCACCCAGTCTATCACAGTTGATAGCGCGTGGTCAACCCCCAAAATGATTTTCGGTCATGCGCTTATTGCTGCAAACTGCGAATGTAAGCGATGATGTCTAGAAGCTGCTCGTCGGTTAAGGCCGGATTACCCCCTTTGGGTGGCATATCTACGCCAGTAGTGTTAGCCGGGTCGCTGATGGGGCGACCTGTCTTGACAAAAGCCAGCAGCGCTTCATCGTCACTGTCGCGGATAAATTCACTGGTAGTGAATGGTTTACCCAGGTTTTCAATGCCGGCGCCGCCAGGACCGTGGCAGGCTATACAGACTTCGTTGTACTTGGTTTCGCCGGCGGCAGGGTCGCCAAGGCTGACAATGGCTGTTTCTCCTGCTGTACTCTCGTCGCTGCCATTAGACGACGTGTTGCTGCCGCCGCAGGCGGCCAGGAAGATGAGTAATGGCAGGAGCGCCACGATCCAGAGTGGGTTTCTATTAGTCATTTTGATTACCTCCAATAAGTTGTCAGGTGATAGCTTCTGCTCAATCCTGAGATGTTTATTTCTGCATGTCCATGACCGCATGGGCCATAGTGTTGTTCATAGATTGCGCCGCCAGGCGGGCCATCAAACCGGAAAAATCTAGCACGACAGCCCCCGCGACACTTTGAGCCAGCGTATCGGCTGCCGCTCGATCCATCAGGGCCACGATGCCAAATCCCATTGGCGTCATGATGCCCGATCCCATGACAAAGTACGCTTCTTCTGCCTTTAACCAGGCGCTGCTGTGATAATCGTGCACCCACCAGGAGGCTACTTCCTCCTGAGTTTCTTGCTGATAGGCAAACATTCCTCCTAGATCGTCGAAGCGGCGCGCCTGTCCATCCTTAGTCCAGTATGCGGCGGCCATGTTTTCTTCATTGATAATCATCTGGCAGCGATCGCATGTATCCTGCCCGTACAGGATCTCTGGCGGTTCGTTGACATTCACTTGTTGTTGGCAGCCGGCCAGCCAGATGAGGGCGGCCACGGCGGCCAGAAAGGCGACGACTGAGGGTGCGCGTCGCCACATCTGTCGCTCCCATAGATTTTTATCCTTCATGCCATACACCTTTCTGGAACAACCAGGTTTTGATTTCTTACTGGAGTCTGGCGACAATTACATTTCAGTGTAGGAGCAGGTTTCAAACCTGCCCCTACCAGAGACAAAATTGAAAAACGCCAATGTCCAGTTTCTTATGAAAGACCCGGTTTGGGATTGAACGCCTGTATTGCGCGTTCACGATATACCCTTTCGTTTGAAGATTTGCGCTGCTGCCAGCAAGGGTAGAACAATCCATAGCAAGAGCAGACCCACCAGCATTGGCAGTAGTTGCGGGCCATAGGTACGAAAGGCGTACACGCCGATTGGCCCCAATACTTCTAGATTGCTGCGCAAGTCCAAAATAGCGGCGATTTTGAATAGTTGCAGCGGGTTCGTTAGCGCCAGCAGAAAAAGCTGGTTAACGTCTAACTGCACGACCAGGGCAGATCCCATCAGACCCAAATCGCCAAAGAATACGAGGATGAGCCAGAGGAACAATGCCAGCCCAACGGCAGTGGCGCCGCGTTGTACAGCCGCGGAAATAAGGTAGCCAACGCTCAACATGCCGGCAGCCAACAAACACGCCAGAATTAGCAGTGACAAATAGGTGCCGATTTCTGCGCCGCCGCCGTTAATGGCAATGAGCAGGGCTGTCAATCCAAAGCCAAGTCCAATAGCTGCCAGCAGCGCCAACACCAACCCTAGAAACTTGCCCAGCAATAATTCCACCTGGGTGATAGGCTGCGCTAACAGGTAGAGTAAGGTCCCTTTTTCGCGTTCACCGGCCAGACTTAAGGCGCCCAACGTCAACCCCATAAGGGGCACAATCAGCAGGATGAGATTGATGAGGCTGGCGCTGGTACGGCCATAGCCGGCTAATCCATAACGGCCCACGCCCGATAAGGTCATCCAGGCCAGCGCCAGGGACAGCCCGGCAAACGCCAGGGCGTAGAGCAAGAACCAGCGGTTACGCCGCGCGTCGCGCAGCTCTTTTTGCGTGATGATGAAGATACTTTCGAAGTCCATAATGCGTCCCATTTTTCTACCAGCACACGACCAGACGGCGTAGCTGCCAACCTGACCGGCTATTCGACAGTGAAATCCTCTACAGAAATTCCTGCTTCGTGCAGCACCCGCAGCGCTTCCCCTTTCTGTCCTGGTTTGACCTGCACGCGCACACCCCGCCCATTGCGACTGACAGGTAGTCCATGAGCAGTCAAAGTGACTAACGCTGGCTCAATGATCTGTTGCGGCAGGTAAAGGTGCAGGCTTGTTTCCCAGCCCAACTGCTGCTCCAGTTGGTGTGGCGGTGCGTCTATAACCAGCTTGCCTGCTTCTAACAACAAGACACGGTCAGCCAGGGCGGTTACTTCTTCCAACCGGTGTGAGGAGAAGACCATTGTTTTACCCTGTTCTTTA
>CAZDSN010000218.1:0-6604 GCA_964507675.1 uncultured Ardenticatenaceae bacterium
CCAGCGCCGTATCCTCCTGACACAATGCCCGCAGCTTTGCCCCATCCATCCGCAGCAGCACACATGGCTCACTGGCTATCGCCGTGGCTGTCACTGCCTGCGGATTGATCACCGCCGAAATCCCCATCACCTCGCCTGGGTTGATCGTCCCCACCATAAAATCTTTGCGCAAAGTGGGCACGTGCTCATCCACCACGACGTAATGCAAATCAATACTGCCGCGCCGCAGCAAATAAAGCGCGTCCGCCGGCTGACCCAGCGTAAACAGCGCCTCATTAGCCGCCAGCTCAATTTCATCCGTTATCATCGCCGTTTCCCGCAGTTGCGCCGGCGACATAAAGGCAAAAAAAGGATAACGTCGCAAAACTTCTGGAGATATCATAAGCCAACCCTCATCAGTAGCGCGGGCTTCCCGCCCGCGACTTGTCAGGCAGACGGCCAATCTGCCCATCTACCCCCAAAATATCCAGCACCGCTGCCACCGCCTGCGGCACAGCCGCCGCCACTGCCGGCGTCAATTCTTCCGAAAACTCATAAACCCGTTCCGCTTCCACGGCCACAATATCAATCCGTGCCGGCAGCGCCGCTCCCATTGCCCGCCCCATTTTCAAAGCTGTCGGCAGCGACGTATCATGCGCCGCCGTGGTATGGCCGGCGGAGAAGTCGGGCAATGCCGGCATCTCAAAACAACTCACATCCCCCACCTGTCCCCCCTTCGTTTGAATCGCATCCACAATGATCGCCCGCTCATACCCGATCAACCGCTCCATCAAACCCAGGCCGCCTGACGCCAGAAAATCCACCTCCACCTCTGGCGCAACGGCCTGGACAGCGGCAGCCACCTGCCAGCCAACGCCATCATCCCCCAAAATAGGGTTACCCAACCCCACCACAACCGTTTTCTTTCTCATGCTTCTTCGCAAACCCGTAGTCGCCGCCTTTCAGCAAAACTGTCGCACCATGTCCACCACATCCCCCTTGGCGTCTCGAATAGTCACCTCCAACGGCATCTGTCCGGGCAGTGAATGTGTAGCGCAGCCAAAACAAGGGTCATAAGCCCGGAAAGCCATCTCCACCCTATTCAACAACCCTTCGTGGACCACCGTTCCCTTATGAATGAGCGTTTGCGCCGCTTTCTTGATGGACATGCTGATAGGCGCATAGTTATTAGTTGTGCCCACAACCAGATTAACCCTGGTCAGGAGACCGCGCTCATCTGTCCAGTAATGGTGCGTCAGCGTGCCGCGTGGCGCTTCCACAATACCCACCCCTTCCGTTGGAGTTTTACTGGGCACTGTGTGGATGTGGGGTGAGGTGATTTCGGGGTCCGTTGCCAGTTCCACCCATCGTTCCGCCGCATAAAGCAGCTCAATCAACCGCGCCCAATGCGTCGCCAGCCGTTGGTGCACTGGCTTGCCTCCTAACGTCTCATAAAACTGCTCATACGCCGCCTGCGCCAGCGGCGTGGCCATACCGTCCGCCGCATTCAGCCGGGACAGCGGCGTGGCCATATACACGCCAGAATCCTTGCCATCCACCAACCCTTTCCAGCCTACCTTCTTCAAATATGGGAACTTCAAATATGTCCACGGCTCGACGCGCTCGGCGATCCAGTCGGGATACTCAGCAGGCGCATACTTGCCCAGCCGTGTGCCCTCTGGGTCCACCACGCTCACCCGCCCGTCATAGAAATTGACCTTGTTGTTTTCATCCACCAGACCAATGTAATGGGTGCGGTGCGTGTACGTGTCCCCCAGGATTAAATCCAGGTAATATGGGTTCCCCAGTACCATATCCTGGAACAACTGTAAGCTGAACTGAGCAAACCCAATGCCCCATCGCCCCATCTCTTCAATTTTTTGCCGATCCGCTTCGGTTAACCCTTTCGTCACGCCGCCAGGGATAGACGTGCACGGGTGCACTTTCCGCCCACCCAACATTTCCACGACGGTGTGCCCATATTTGCGCGCCTGGATCACCTGCCCCCCTATTTCCAACCCCACCTTGTGAATCACGCCCAGGATATTGCGCTCTGCCACGGGCGCGTCTGGTCCCATCACGAAGTCTGGACCGCCCAACGCATAAAAATGGGTGGTGTGGTCGGTGAAGTAGAAGCCCATGTACAGCAGTTCGCGCAGCAATTTGGCCGTATGCGGCGGATCCACCCCATAAACGGCGTCGCCTGCCTTGGCTGCTGCCATGTGGTGCGCTTCCGGGCAGACGCCGCAAATACGGTTGGTCAACAGCGGCATCTCTTCCACCGGGCGTCCGACGCAAAACCGCTCAAAGCCGCGTAGTTCAGGAATCTGGAAGTAAGTGTTGGCCACTTCCCCTTCCTCGTCCAGGAAGATTTCAATCTTGCCATGCCCTTCCAGCCGCGTGATGGGATCGATGGTTATGCGTTGCATCTCATTTGCTCCTTATGAGACCTGACAGGTCTCCAAGACCCGTCAGGTCTTATAATGTCTATCCTCATTCCGAAGGCGACCGCCTGTGGAATCCCAACCTGGAAGTTCAATTTCTGGAAGAAGTTGCACTTCTCAGCCAGCCTATTGGCAGACAAATACGCGATTACTTGATCTGCCTACCAAGAGATTCCCAATCAGCCAGTGACGGATGCCACCGCCTGGCATACGCCTCTTTATTCTTCTCACTCCCATTTCCGCCTAAATGCCATGTGAGTGTCGCTGGTTCTTGATAATACTTATGCCAGACTGCGCCATCGCTGCCACGGACAACGATATCTAGACGCCCTTTTCCGCAGGGAAATGCCGTTGGCGACCCGGTGGTCTTCCCACCAAGAGATGTCCACCTGGTTAGCGATGGATACCAACTTGCTCCCTCGGTGTAAGACTTGTGCCAGACTGCCCCGTCGCTTCCACGCGCCACAATATCCAGGCGGCCATATCCCCATGACGTAATGCTGGGGGAGCCTTTGATCGATCCGTCGAGGGAAACCCATCCGGTTTCATCAGGATACCAACCACCTTCCTCGGTGTAAGACTTGTGCCAGATTGCCCCGTCAGTTCCGCGCGCTACAACGTCCAGGCGGCCCGTTCCCCACGACACAATGCCAGGCGCTCCAATTATCTGCCCACCGAGAGATCCCCAATCAGACCAGACGTCATATCTCTTATCATAACATCTATGCCAGACTGCTCCATCGCTTCCGCGCGCCACTATGTCCACCCGCCCTGGCCCCCACGACACAATCCTCGGCGTATGCGTAATCTCTCCACCCAGGCTACTCCAATTGGTCCAACCAGATTGGCTGCTGTAGCCCTTGTAATGGACCGCGTTGTCCAGCCCGCGTACGACAACGTGCAGCGTGCCCGGTCCCCATGTGGCCGCGGCGGGCCCGCCCAGTAGCTGCCCGCCGAGACTCGCCCAGCCCGTTTCAGATGGATACCACCCATCCTGGTCATTCCAGCATTTGTGCCACAGACCGCGATCGCTGCCACAGACGAAGATATCCAGCCGCCCGGCTCCCCAGGAGACGATGGCTGGTGGTTGTTGGATCTGCCCACCCAGGCATCCCCAATCCCCAACGGGATACCACACCTTTCCCCCATTGTTGCTAACCCGATGCCAGACTGCGTTATCCGCCCCCCGCGCGAGTAAATCTAGACGATTTGTCCCCCAACTGCCGGCAGAAACAACGCCCGTGATCTGGTCTTCCTGACTGAGGGTCAGTTGAGAAACAGCCGTGGCCGCTGTCGCGGCAATTGCTGCCGGCACAGCCGCTTCCGACAGCGCCATCCGGCAGGCGCAGCCCCAGAAATACTCAATGCCCGGGATCTGGTTTATAGCCGGAAGTGCTTGGGCCACCTTCTGCCGGCTTGCTTCACAGTTCTGCTGGTCGCTGATGATCCCCATTTCCCTGGCGGCAGTCAGGTTTCTTACCAACTCCCAATAAGCGGGACTGCCGGCCAGGATAATACACTCCGGCGATTCTGTCAGCACGTGCACAACATTTCTGACGACCTCATCGGCTGTCGCGAACAAATCCTCGAAAGCCCCAATGGGATCTTCCATTACTCCCACAATGGCTCCGGGAACACTCTCAACAAACTCCCACATATCCTCAAATATACTCATCGTAAACTCCTCTATTTCTAGGCCATCGCCATCGCGGGGCTGCCCGCGTGCAGCAGCGAATGCGCCAGGCTGAAGCGGTAAAACGATCCGGCCGGGTCGGGAATCCCGTCTAGAATGCGCTCGATCTCCTCCGGGTCGTTGCTGTCAATCACCGAAGCCAGTGCCGTCATCAGCCGCGCCCCATAATCAATCACCCCTTCCGCCGGCCCGTAGCAGCCAATGCACGCCGCCCCTGCCTGTGGGCACAGCGCGCCGCAGCCGTTGCGCGTGGCCGGCCCGTTGCACAGGATGCCCTGTTCCAGCAGGCACAGCTCAGGATCAATCTCTTGGACTTCATGAATGCGCACAAACCGCGTGATTTTCTTGACGTTGCGCGTGCGCGGACAGTCGTCGCACACGGTGGAACCACCCGCGCCAATCACGCTGCCCAACGGCGGCAAGACAGCCTCCCCATGCAGCGCTTTGATCACCAGTTCCACCACAGCGGCGATCTGGTGGGATTCAGGGGGACAGCCGGGCATGTAATAATCCACGTCTACCACTTGGTCCAGGGTTTTCAATATGGGCTGGAAGACGGGAATGCTGATAATGCCTTCTGGCATCTCGTATTCATAATGGGGGCGGATATGCTGTGGGTTTTCGGTAGACACCCCTTCGTAGACAGCGTCGTAAATAGCCCTCACAGAGGAAAGATTCGCCAGGCCAGGGATGCAACCTTCTGTGGCGCAGGAGCCAAAGGCGACCAAAATCTGTGATTTCTGCCGCAGCAGGTGCGCCATGTGCTCGTTTTCTGCGTTGCGAATGCCGCCGTTAAACAGGGTCAACGTGATGGATTTGTCGGGCATGGCTTCCACGTCTTTATATTTGGCGTCCATGGCCACCGGCCAGAAGACGACCTCAAAGTTGGCGTCCATGTCCAGAATCTTCTCATTGATATTCAGAACGGCGATTTCGCAGCCGCCGCAAGAGGCAGCCCAGTACATCGCAAATTTGGGTTTCCCATTTTCACTCATGCCGGCATCTCCTTCAAACTGTAGGACAGATTGCCAATCTGTCCATCCCCTCCACCAATCGTCACAGACATTTCCAGACCTGTCGCCACCGCCTCTGCCTGTGCTTGCTGCACGCGGCCAGGCCAGTTGAGCGGCCCCAACGCCCGAATCTCTTCTACCAGGTTTGTGATTTCTCTGGCCAGGTGGACCCCCTCCGCCGCGCTGGCCCACACCAGCTTCACCCGCTCTGGTTCGATGCCCATTTGCGCCAGGGTGCGCCGCAGCAGCAGGTAGCGGCGCAGCGCTTTATAGTTTTGCTCCAGATAATGGCACTCGCCCGGATGGCAGCCGGTAATCATAACCCCATCAGCCCCTTCCGCCAGCGCTTTCAGCACAAAAGTGGGGTCCATGCGCCCTGAACACATCAGCCGAATCAGGCGGATATTGGGCGGATACTTGATGCGGGCTGTGCCTGCCAGGTCGGCAGCGCGATAACTGCACCAGTTGCACGTAAAGCCAATGATGACGGGTTCAAATTGGTCACTCATCAGAATGCTCCTTTCATGCCGGCGCCATATCCATTAGACTGGAGCGGCTGAACATTAGCAGGCCCTCGATCTGGGATAGGATTTGCTCATTGCTAAAACCAGTACCGGTGATGGCCCCCGCCGGGCAGGCGGCTACGCAAGTGCCGCAGCCCTGGCAAAGCGCGTGGTTAATTTCCGTCACCATCAGGTCTTCGTGGAAGATAATGGCGTTGAACGGGCAAAGGTTGTTGCAAATGCGGCAGCCCGAACACTTTTGGGGGTCCACCGTGGCCCGCACCGGCTCCAGTTCGATTTCCCCTTTGCCAATCCGGCTGAGGACGCGGGCAGCGGCGGCGGCTCCCTGAGCCACGCTGGCCGGGATGTCTTTGGGTCCCTGCGCCACACCCGCAATGAAAATGCCTTCGGTCATGGTAGCCACGGGGTCCAGCTTGGGGTGCTTTTCAATGAACCAGCCATTGGCGCTGCAAGAGATGCCAAAGGTCTTGGCGACCTCACTGGAATCGGCGCGCGGCTCCAAACCGGCGGCCAGGACGACCATATCCACCGGTACCCGCCGCTGCCTGCCGGCCAGCGTATCTTCTGCCTGCACGATCAGCTTGCCTTCTTCCCCCGGCATTCGCGCCGCATCCGTCACTTCCGCTACCCGCCCCCGTACAAACAGCGTACCTTCTTCCAGCAGCCGCTGGTAGAACTCATCATACTCTTTGAACGCTGTGCGCATATCAATGTAGAAGTTGTATACCCTGGCCCCAGTGCGTTCCTTGACCAGATGGGCAAACTTCAGGCTGGCCATGCAGCAAATGACGGAGCAGTAATTATTGTAATGCCGGTCGCGGCTGCCCACGCAGTGCACGATAGCCACCGACTGCGGCCGGGTCACCCCATCCCGCAGCACAATCTCCCCATTGGTCGGCCCGGCAGCATTGCACATCCGCTCAAACTCAATGCTGGTGAAGACGTTGGCCA
>CAZDSN010000219.1:0-6599 GCA_964507675.1 uncultured Ardenticatenaceae bacterium
GGGGTCGGTGCGGGCGGTGGGCAGCCCGCTGGAACTGCGGCGGCAGCTACAGCCCCATTTGCATTACGCGCTGCGCCTGGACGAGTTGCCGGCAGCAATGGGCGCAGTGCTGGCGGAGATTGTACCTGATGTCCAATGGGAAGCGACGGGACAGTACACTTTTGTCCGTTTCCGCGCCGGCGAAACAGATGACACCCTGACCAGGGTATTGGATGCGCTGCGGGGGAACGGCCACACGATTTACAGCATTGAAGGCCAGCCGCCGACGTTAGAAGAGGTGTTTGCTCATTACACGAGCCAATAGAAAACAGATAACGGAAAACTGGCAAGGTTTATGCTGCGACTACTGTGGGCGTTTTTGGTGCGGGATTTTGTGGAGGAGACGAGCTACCGGCTCTCGTTTCTGATGGGCCTGTTTGGCGTCATCTTTGGCGCGTTCACCTTCTATTTCCTGGCGCAGTTGATTGATGAACGAGCCATTCCTGCGCTGGCGCAGTATGGCACTGATTATTTTTCGTTTGTCCTCATTGGACTGGCTTTCAACGGCTACTTTACGGTGGGGTTGAATAGTTTTTCGCGGGGGCTGCGGCAGGCGCAAAACACGGGTACGCTGGAAGCGATGATTATGACGCCCGTACCGCTGGCCGGCATTGTGGTGGGTTCGGCAGTGTGGGGGTATGTCTATGCCACTGTGCGCATTTTTGTTTATCTGTTGCTGGGGGCTGCCTTAGGGGTGCGATTTAGCCAGGCCAATGTGTTGGGGGGGCTGGTGACGCTGCTGTTGGCCGTAATCGCGTTTGCCAGTCTGGGCATTATGGCTGCCGGCATTATCACCGTCATCAAGCGCGGCGATCCCGTAACCATTATCCTCACCCAACTGGCGGCCTTAGTGGGTGGCATCTACTTTCCCATTTCCGTGCTGCCCGTCTGGCTGCAATGGGTAGCGAAACTGCTGCCTATTACCTATGCCCTGGATGCTATGCGGCTGGCGCTGCTCAAAGGAGCCGGCTGGGCCGAACTTCAGCCGAACTTACTGATTCTGGCTGTTTTTTGCCTGGCGCTGTTTCCCCTTTCCCTCTTCGTCTTTCGCCTGGCAGTGGAGCGTGCCCGCCTGGAAGGCACGCTGACGCATTATTAAAAAGGGGGTGACCAGACGGCCACCCCCTGAACTGGTTTACCTCACAACGCGCTCCAGAAGCTGCCCGTTGGCGCTGGGCGCTGGCGTCTTGCCGTGCAGCAGCACCCCACCCACCGGCAGATAGTCGTAACCGTTTTCCACCAGCACATCGAAATCGGGGATCATGCGCCGGCCATCAATGACAAGGTAGGGAGGCGGTACGGTTTCCAGAATCGTGTGCGTCAGGCCGCGAAACTCTTCCCAGTCGGTAGAAATGAAGGCAGCGTCGCTGCCGGCAATGGCCTCCTTAGCCGAGTCGAAATAGGAAATGCGGCTGAACAGATGGTTGCGGTCGGGATTGAACCAATACCGCTGCGCGTCCGCCGTAGCCAGCGGATCGTAGGCGTGAATGGAGGTGACGCCGCGCGCCAGCAACCCTTCCACCGCCTTCAACGCCGCCGAATCGCGCATGTCGTTGGTGCGCTTCTTGAAAGCCATCCCCAACAGGGCTACTGTCTTCTGGTTGAAATTGAAATGGGCTTCCTGCACTGCCCGATCAATTAAATAGAACTTCTGAAACTCATTAATGTTGTACACTGCTTGCAGCAAATCGGTGGATCGCCCGGCGCGGTTCAACTGGTAAATGAGCGATTGGATATCTTTGCCAAAGCAACTGCCGCCTGCGCCGTTGCTGACGTAAGAGCCCCAGGTGCTGATGCGGGTGTCGGCTGTCACCCCGATCTTCAAGTCTTCCATGCGGATGTTGTCGAACGTCTCCGCCAGGCGTGCGCCCACCCCATTCCAAAAGGAAACGTAAGTCAGCAGCAGCGTGTTGGCCATGTATTTGATGGCTTCGGCAGTTTCCGGCGTCGTTTCCAGATAGCGGATGCGCACGTGGTTGACGTACTGCGAATAGACGCGGCGCAGAATCTTGTGGTCCACTTCCGAATCAGCGCCCACCACGACGCGGTCAGGGCGGCGGGAAGCTTCCACGGCGTTGCCTTGCGGCAGAAACTCAGGGTTGGAGGCCACGCCCACGTTGGGGGCGTTATGCTCCTGAAAGACCTGTTCCAGCAGGCGGGCTGTGCCAATCGGTACGGTGCTTTTGTTGACCACCACCACCCGCTTCTGGTTCTGGCGGTTGGCCAGCAGTTCGGCCAGGGTGTGGGCGGCATTCATGTAGTAGCTGAGGTCCGTGGAACCGTCCCATTTGGGCGGGGTGGGCAGGCAGAGGAAGATCACATCCACGCCTTCAATGACGGAGGCCAGGTCAGTGGTGAAGAAGAGGTAGCGGCCCAGGCTTTCATTGATGGCGCTGACCAGGCCGGGTTCGTTGACAAACCGTTCAATTTCCTCTCGCTCCCCTGTCTGGTAAGCGGCGATTTTTTCCTCGTCAATGTCGTAGGCGATTACTTCGTGGCCGTATTCGGCGCAGATGGCGGCATGGGGCAGCCCCACGTAGCCGGTACCAATCACAATGATTTTCATGATTTACTCCCGTAAAGCTAAAAAATGTGAACAGTTTAGATGGGTTCAATCTCCAAGATTGCACCCATCTGGCATAAAGTCATAGTTGTTAATTTTTGGTAACTATACAGCTACCCAATTTGTAGTCGAGAGACCTGGCAGATTTCTACGCCCACCTGAGTTGGCAAATCACCCGGTAAAACCGGCCAAGTCTGTATAGTTGCACAATGGCATTATTGCCCAAATTGGCCCGAAGTTCAAGACCTGCTGCCGGCAATCCGCCATCTTGTCATACCGCCCAACGCGCAACCCGCGAGACCAAACAAGTCTGGATTTTCACCGCAAAGACGCGAAGGGCGCAAAGAAAAACCGGGTAATCTTGACTCTCTGGGCATCTTAACGGTAAGTATATGCTCAAACCTGAATCTGCCTGTATCTGCGCTATATCTGCGTCATCAGCGTCCTATTTCTGCCCACTGCCGGCAGCCAGCATCTGGCGGGCGGCGCGGCGGCCAATTTCCACGGCATAGTTCGTCCCTCGATCCCAGGGGTAGACCTGGCTCATGCTGGCAAAGTAGAGACCGGCGACAGGGGTTTGAATGGCCGGGATGTTTTGCGAATGGTTGACGGTGGGCACGGGTTGGGCGTAAGGGACGCGGAACAGCCAGCTTCGCCGTACCCAGTCAGGCTGAAACGCCGCGTTGAACTTTGCCAGATGGCCGGTAAACAGCGCCTCTAATTCCGCAGGCGGCATGGCCATATACGGGTGCTCCGGTACCACGTAATCGCCGCAGTAAACGATATGGTCGCCGCCATAGTGGGATTTGTCCAGATAGTTGGTGTGTTCCACCAGGGCCAGGAATGGGATTTCATTTTGCAGCTTGTCCGGCGAGGCGGCCGGGATATTCAGCCAGTAAGTGCCGTCCGTCAGCAGCGACTGCCGCAGCGCCAGCACCAACACAACCGCGCCAATACTCTTCAGTCCCAACAGTTTGCCCAGGTACTCTGCCGGCAGCGTCGGAGCCAGCCGCGCCAACAGCGCCGGCGAGGTGGTGGCCAGGCATTGGTCAACTGTGGCGGCGCTGCCGTTAACGGACAGCGTCAGCCGTCCATCTGCCTGCTGTTCAATCTGGCGTACCGGGCTGTTCAAATGAATCTGCCCGCCACGCTGCTGCACAGCGGTCGTCAGGGTGTCTACCAATGTTTGGAAGCCTCCCGTAAAGGAACCAAGACGGAAGCTGCGCGCCGCCAGCCTGGCCCACATCCAGGCCATTGTGACCTCCTGATAGTAGGGGCCAAACTTGTTGATCAGGGCCGGTCGCCAGGTGGCCTGGTACACCTTGCGCCCATACCAGCGCGTCATCCATTCGTCGGCGCTATATTTCTCCAGTTTGCGCCAGACTTTGGTGTAGCGCAGAAAGGCGGTGACTGCGCCAAAGCGGACGAAGCTGATGGGGTCCAGCGGCGGATAGCGCAGGATACGCAGGAAGGAGTCGAACGGGTAAATCTGGCCTTTGTAGTAAAAGGAGGTGATTGGGCGGGGGAAGAACAGTTTGTCGCGGATGCCCAGTTCGGTCACAAGTTGGATCATCGCTTTATCAGATTCGAAGATGTGGTGGTAATACTTCTCCAGATGCCACTCCCAGGCCGGGTCACGGAAGCCAGCAGCCAGGCCGCCGGCGTGGTCGCTGGCTTCGTAAAGGGTAACCTGGTTGCCGGCATTCAATAAATCATAAGCAGCCGATAAGCCGGTAATACCGGCACCAATAATGCCAATCCTCATGCCTGCGCTCCCCGGTTTGCGGTCCGCACGGCCCGCCCAAAGTCGGCCCAACTCAACCCCTCGCGCAGCATATAGACCATCCCTAGCAGCGTAATCGGCAGCCACAAAGCCGCATGTAGCACCAGGGTATAGGCCGTAGCCACGACCGGCGGCACGCCATACAACTTCAGCACCTCAATTCCTGGCGTATCAAACGTGCCAATGTAACCCGGGGCGGAGGGCAGGGTGGTTGCCAGATTGACGACGCCGTTCATTAACATCAAAGCGAAGAAGCTGACCTGGAAATCAAAGGCGTGCATCACAAACCAATATTTGACCGTTTCCAGCAGCCAGATGACCAGAGAAGTCACAAAGATCATGACCACATTGCGGAAGCTGCGCAGCGATTCCAGCCCATCCAGAAAACGGCGGGTAAAGCCCAGCAGTGGAGCGCGCAGGCGGGCGGGCAGCAGCCGGGCTGCTAACCATTCGATGAGTAGATAGGTGCGTTCAGGCATAGCCGCCAGGGCAAAGAAGACCAGCAGCGCCGCGAAGAAAGCCAGACTGGCCACAATGACCAGACTGCGGATGCTGTCGCTGGGTAAGGGAGCGATAGGCAGCGCCACAAATACGAATACCAGCATCACCAGACCGTCGAAGACGCGCTCCACGATGACAGTGGCCAGGCTGGCGCTGACGGGCACGCCTTCCCGCTGCCGCAGCACGTAAGCGCGCAGCAGTTCGCCCGCGCGGAACGGGTAGACGTTGTTGCCCATGTAGCCAATGACGACGACAGGAAAGAGACGGCGCAGGGAGATGCGTTTGAGCGGGCGCAGCATATAGTCCCAACGCCAGGTGCGAGCCCAGACGGCCACAAAGTAGGTCAGCACACTGGGGATGAGCCACCAAAAGTTGGCGCTGCGAATATCTTGCCACACTTCGCCCAGCTTGAGCCCGCGCAGAGCCAGCCACAGAAAAATGGCGCTGATGGCGATGCCCAGCAGGAATTGTAGTTTCTTCAAGCAGAAATCCTCATGATTGGCTGCCGGGCCAACGACAGTATCCATCTGGTAACAGGCCGGCAGCCGCAATATCAATTGATATACACACGCGCTAGCCCACAGGCGTAGCGGGTGCTGCCGGCAATTGTACCATGAGTAGGCGCGAATGACGCCGCCATCCCGCCTGAGTCGGTATTCAACAATACCCTCGATATTTTAGTAAAATATTTGTATCATTCCCCCATGAAACCTTTGCGGTTTGTCGGCTCAAGTCTCGATGACTTGCGTGGCTTTCCTGCCGCAGCCAGAAGACAGGCTGGTTTTGAATGATAGGCTATCCAACGTGGACTGGAGCCACTGGTTGCAATTAGCTTCTTGACGATATCTACTTACCGCCAAGGACGCCAAGATTCTCTGGTTTTTCTTTGTGTTCTTCGCGTCTTGGCGGTGAAATTCCAGAGAGGCTTAGTAGTTACTCTTGACGAAAGAATGTCTTCCATACGCAAAACAGTGTTTGATACAGATCGTCTCATTATTTGCCTGGCGGCGGTTGAAGACGTGGATTTCTTCTATCAACTGTGGACGAATCCCCAGGTCATGGCCAATGTGGGCTTTCCCCAGGGGCTTCCCACCACCCGCAATGAAATACAAAACCAGATTGCTGCTGCCGGCGCGTCAGAATTCGACCGGTTACTCGTTATTGACCTCAAGTCAACCGGACAAAGTATTGGCGAGTGCTATATGCACCACCCCGGCGCAGACGGCGTTGCCAGCACAGACGTGAAGCTGCTGCCCACGTTCTGGGGGCACCGGTATGGGATTGAAGTGAAACGTGGCTTGTTGGACTATATTTTCACGCATACCGATGCTGTGGCTGTAGAAGCCACCCCTAATGTGGATAACGTGGCTTCCATTAAGATGCAGGAAGCAGTTGGCGGCAAACGTGTCGGCGAAAGCGTCTATGAATTTCCCCTCTCCATGCAGGGTTACACGACCCCGGTGCATTCGGTTACTTATCGCGTCACGCGAGCAGACTGGAGCAGTCTCCAAGACTGCTCCAGTCTCTCAGTCGCCGCTGGCGGCGCGGGCGCGCCATGCGCGGGCACGTAATCGTTCCCATGGCCAGGCGCCCACGGTCACGTCCCGCCGCTGGAAGCTGATGACCACCAACAGAAGCAGCACAGCCGCCGCCGCTAGCAGTGTCAGCACATTGCCGGCATCCATGCCGTTGATCAACGTGTCAAAACTGGCA
>CAZDSN010000220.1:0-6588 GCA_964507675.1 uncultured Ardenticatenaceae bacterium
TCGTGTGACTCAAGAGCGTATTGACGCCGGTGTCCCGATCGTACAGATAGACGTTGGTTGGGTCCGAGGCATAGCCCAAGACAAAGTTGTTGACCAGGTTCTTCGACTCGCTGGCGTAAACGACATACCGCCCATCGGCACTGATGGCCATGCCTGTCGTGTTGGTCACGTAGCCAGAAAACTGGCGGATTTCGGTTTTGTTCAGTAAATCCCAGATAAAAGTGCGGCCTGTGTTCACATTTACCACAGCGTAATGACCATCCAGACCAAAAGCGACGCCAACCACCTGTCCCGGTTGCTCAAAACGGGCCAGCTCTGCGCCGTTACTTAAATCCCACCAGCGGGCAGTACCGTCTCGTCCCCCAGACAAAGCTGTGCGCCCATCAAGACTGATGTCCGCGCTGACAATTTCTGCGGTATGTCCCTCCAACTGCTGTTGCACTTCCCCACTGGCCACGTCCCATAAGAGCAGGGTTGTCCCCGCTGAAGTGAGCGCCAGGCGCCCATCCGGACTGAAGCTGACGCTGCGGACGAAGCCTTGCGGTTGGGCAAAGCGTCGCCGCACTTCCCCCGTATCTAAATCCCATACAATGACCACATAGTCACTGCCGCCTGATAAAGCCGTCCGCCCGTCCGGGCTGAAAGCCAGGCTGACCACACCGGAGTCGTGCCCTTCCAGGCTGCGTATCATTTGCCCGTTTGTCAGGTCCCACAGAATGATACGCTTATCGAGCGAACCAGAAAGACCGAAGCGACCATCCGCGCTGATGGCCACACTCCATACGGGCCCCTGATGCGCTGTTTCTGCACCCAAATAAGTGGGGTGGCTGTTATCACCCATCTGCCACAGGCGCACGGTGCCATCAAAATGGCCGGAAAGAATAGTCTGCCCATCGGGGCTGAAACGGGCCACGCTGTAGCCTTGCAGGTCTGGAGTATACCCTTCGTCTCCTGATAAGCGAGTTACTTCCGCCCCGCTTCTTAGCTGCCACAGGCGCATGGTGTTATCTGCCGAACCGGTCAGCACAAAGCGCCCATCCGGGCTAAATACGCCATTTAGTACAACTTGCGTGTGCCCAACCAGGCGCCCAATTTCCTGGCCTTTGTCCACATCCCACAAGCGAACCGTGTTGTCTGCCGCGCTGGAAAAGATAGTACGCCCGTCCGCACTAAATGCCACGTACCATACGTGGGCATTGTGTCCACGAAACTCTTGAATTCTCTGGCCCGTTTCCAAATCCCACAACCACAAATCGAAGTTGGGCAGGGATGCCCCTGTCAACGCTGTCTTGCCGTCCGGACTGAACGCGACGCTTTGAATGGCTCCATCGTACCCTTCAAACAAGTGCAGGGCTTTGCCTGTTTCGGTATCCCACAGAATCAGAAGCATATCTTGCGCACCAGATAAAATGGTCTGTCCATCCGGACTAAAGGCGACGCTGTACACCGCCCTCGTATGCCGCAAAAAACGGCGCACGATTGCGCCGCTGGCCACGTCCCACAAAATCAGGCTGCCATCTTCAGAAGCAGATACGACCATGTGTCCACCCGGATGGTAAGCGACGCCCCACACGGGACCGCTATGCCCATCGCCTGCCCGTCCAAAATGCCGGATAATTTCTCCGCTGGCCAGGTCCCACAAAATCAGCGTACTATCTCTGGAACCAGAAAGCGCAAAACGTCCGTCCGGGCTAAAAACAACGCTTTGCACTACATCGGTGTGCCCTTGGTCCGGGTTGGTCCCATGGGGTTCCCCCAGGCGTTTCAACTCTTGCCCGGTGTTCAGGTCCCATAAGCGCACGGTGCGGTCGTCTGCGCCAGACAATGCCAGACGGCTGTCTGGGCTGATGGCCACGCTCTGGATGCCCGAATAGGAGGTATGCGCGTAAGGTTGGGTGGTTAGGGGAGCTACGGGCAGGTGGCCTTGCATGACCAGGCGTGTGCCGCCGCGAGCGTAGGCGACTTCAGACAGGGTCAGTTGGGCGGCAAAGGGTGGGTTGGCAACGCGGTTGGCTTCCAGGGCCAGGGCCAGGGCCAGATCGCCATTATCTTCCGCCAGCAGCGCCCGCGAGTTGGCGGCCAGGGCAAAACTTTGGGCCATATCCGCGCTTCGTTCTGCTTGCCTTTGTTGGATGCCGGCATAAGAAGCCAACCCCAGCGCCACCAGGGTTGTCACAAACAAAACCACAATCAACGCCCGCCCGACAAGGCGAGAGCGCGCTTCCAGAGCTGTCTCGCGGGCGCGGCGCGCCGCTTCAGCGGCTGCCTGCGCCGCCTGGGCGGCCATACTGGCCTGTAAATAATCCATTTCACTTTGTGTCAGGGCCAGATTGGCTGTTTCCGCCCAGTGCTGGAATTGAGACAGACGGGCGCCGCGCAGTAAGAAGTCAGCGTCTTTGCCGGCGCGTTCCCACTCCACAACCGCTGCTGCGAACAGTCGGTGCAGGCGCATGTTCTGGCGGTTGCCATCAATCCACTCTCGCAGCGGCCGCCACTGCCGGATCAGCGCCTCATGCGCGATCTCCACTGTCGGATAGCGTGTAGAGGGGTCTCTATCAAAAGAGAGCAGCCGGTGACGCCCAAAAAGCTCAATGATCGTTTCTGTAATGTGCGGATCGCCGGCCATAGCCAGCAGTTCGGTGCGCGGCACGCGCCGCCGTGTGTCTTCTGCGCCTTCACCCAGGGTGATCAGACGTAAAACCAATTGACGGGCTACTATTTGGGTGGCAGCATCCAGCCCGTTATATAACTCGTCGGCGCGTTGGGCCAGCGCGCCGGAAACGCCGCCGATGGCCTGGTAAGCGGCCCGGGTGAGCAGGTGATCCTGGCGCTGTTCAAATAGTTCAGTTAGCGCGTATTGGAGTAAGGGTAAGGCGCCAGGTCGCTCCCGCACGTCAGCAATGATGTTGGCGATTAGCCCTGGCTCTAGTGACAACCCGGCCCGTTCCGCCGGACTGCATATAGCCCGTTCCAGTTCCGCGTTGCTCATCGGCAAAATGATTTCGGTGCATTGCCGTATCAATTCGCCAAATTCAGGGTAGAGGAGGGGACGGTCGTAGAAATCAGCCCGCAAGGTGATCACCAGCCGCAGATGGCTGTTGGGGTCCTGCACAGCCAGACGCAGGCTGTTCAGGAAGCGCGCGCGCGTTTCGGCATCTTCAGTCAGAATGAAAAGCTCTTCAAACTGATCAATGACCAGTAATAATTCGCCCTCATCCGACGGCAGTACCCGTTTGACGGCGCGCAGCAGGCCGCGCTCATCCTGCCGTAACTGTTCCATCAGGCTGGGTGGGGGGTTGACCGCTACCCGCAGCAGGGCGGCTTCCAACTCTTCCCAGGGGTAGGCGCCGGGTGAAATAGTGACAACAAACCAGTTTTGGGAGCCAGGTATCGCTCCCTGTCGCAGGCTGGGAATGAGACCGGCCCTGACGACGCTGGATTTGCCGCTGCCGCTGGGCCCGACGACGGCCAGACAGCGGTATTGAGATGCCGGGCTGCTGAGGGAGATGGATGGTGGGGCAAGCAAAGAAGCCTCTTCGACTGCCGAAATGGCTTGTGTCGGCATTCCCGGCGGCTGCAAACGAGCCAGGAAACGCTGCACCAGGTCCTCGCGGCCAAAGAAGTCGGCGGCGTCTGCTTCTTGAAACGGACGCAACCCTTTGTAAGGGTTTTGGGGTTCAGGCGGCGTCAGAACCGCATGTGTCTTGATAGAGATTAACGGCGGTAAGGAAGAATCACCAGTAGTCCGTCGCTCACCGGTGATGGGGAGGGCTGCCGCTTGATAAAAAGCTGCCAGAAATTCATCGGCATCAGCAAAACGGGCGGCCGGGTCTTTAGCCGTGGCCTGCTGAATGACGTCGTCTATAGCGGCGGGTAATTCGGGGTGCTGCTCATGGACAGAGGGCAAGGGGGTGTTCAGGTGTTTTAACACCAGAGCCGCTTCGGACGTATTGACAAAGGGGTGTGCGCCCACCAGCATTTCATAAAACACAATGCCCAGGTTGTAGATATCGCTTTGGAGCGTGACTGGCTCGTTCCTGATTTGTTCAGGAGAGGAATAATACAATGTGCCCACAATGCCTTCACGGGTCACCTCATTGGCGCCGTCGAAGAGTTTGGCAATGCCAAAGTCAGACAGGTAGGCGTTCTCATCTTCATCTAAAAGAATGTTGGCCGGCTTCAGGTCACGATGGATCACATTTTGGCGGTGGGCAAAGGATAGGCCGGCGCAAATCTGCCGGGATGTCAGCACCACTTTCGACAACGGCCAGCGACCCCCCTGCCGCAGTTTTTGGTACAGATTGCCGCCGGATAGCCAGCGCATGACCAGGTAAGCCCGGCCCGGTTCGCGCCAATAGTCATAGAGGGGGACGATGTGGGGGTGTTCCAGGCGGGCGATCAACTGGGCTTCTATTTCAAAGCGGCGAATGAACTCGGGGTTGTTGGCAAATGCCGGCAAAATCACCTTCATCGCCACGTCGCGCCAGACGCCTGGTTGAAAAGCGCGGTAAACCTCCCCAAAACCGCCAGTACCGATCTTTTCCCGAATTTCGTACCCACCAACGGTGAAACCAGTTAGATCAGTCATTTTGCCGACGCTCTCCAGTTTGGCCCACTCTCCCTAAAAAATAATCTCACGCGGAAGCGCGGAGAAAACCCGGTGGGGCGGGTCGCCAACCCACCCCACCTTAAAAAACAATCTCATGCCGAGACGTTGACAAACGTAGGACAACCGGTTAGTTTGGACGCTCCTCAGAAGATAGTGGTCAGTGAATGGTGGTTAGTGGTCAGAAAATTCGTGCCATTCGTGGAATTCGTGGCAAAAATTTTCATCCATGTTTAACGGTTTCGCCCATACTGCTCGTGGCTGGAAACCCAGTCAGACGAAGAAATAGCCGCTGCCAGCGAAAGTTCCCCGGCCAAAACCGTCCCGGCTACGATCTCCGCAAATTTGTTCACCTTGCCCTTGCCGGAGCAGCCCAACAGTTCCAGGCACTCCCGCTGCGTCGCCAGTCCCGTGCCGCCGCCATAGGTAGCCACGATCAGGGAAGGAATGGTGATAGAGATGTACAGGTCCCGTTCCGGCGTCAGTTCCGTGTACAGCACGCCGGCCGAGGATTCCGACACGTTAGCCACATCCTGCCCGGTAGCGATGAACATGGCCGTGATGGCGTTGGCCGAATGCAGCCCATTGTTGTTCGCCCCGGACAGGATAGCTCCAATGTTCGCTACGCCATAATGGTAAGCCAGCCCTTCTGGTTCTACGCGCATATTCTGGATCAACACGTCCCGCTTGACCACAGCCTCGGCGGTGACGCGCTTGCCGCGGGTGCGCATAATGTTGATCTGGGAGGCTTTCTTGTCGGTGGCCAGGTTAGATTCCAGATAGAAATGTTTAACGCCCGTATAATTGTCCAGCACCCAACTACAGGCGGCGAAGGTGGCTCGCCCTACCATGTTCTGTCCGGCGGCGTCGCCCGTGTAGTAGTTGAACCGCAAATAGACAAACTTGTTAGACAGGTAGGTGTCAATATTTTGTAGTTTGGCTATGCTGGAAGTAGCTTCCGCTTCACGCCGGATAGCATCCATGTTCTGCTGTACCCATTTGGCAAATTCGCGCCCCTGGCGCGCATCTTCAAACACAAACACGGGTGCACGCTGCATGGCGTCCCCCACCACGGTGCATTTGACGCCGCCGCTCAGGTTAAGCAGCTTAATGCCGCGGTTATACGAAGCGATCAGTGTCCCTTCCGTGGTAGCCAGAGGGATGAGGAAGTCGCCGTTGGCGTGTTCCCCGTCAATGTGCAGCGGGCCAGCAAAACCCAACGGTACCTGGGCAACGCCTGTAAAGTTCTCCGCATTGCCTGCCGTTATGTGCGGATCGAACGAATAGCGGGTGCTGTGGTCCAGTTTTGCGCCTGTGAACTGCTGCACAAACTCCTGCCGTTTCTTGATGATTTCCGGGCTGTAGTCGTCGCTGCGATCGCGGGGGATACGCAGCAAATGCTCGTCGGATTCCGAAATAGCATCTTCCACTTCCAGCTTGAGTTTGCCGAACGGGGTGGTCTTAAAACGAATTTCGATCTTGTGCTTGCCGCTGGGCAGGGGCGCAATACGCGCCGTAATGTCTAACTTCTGGCGCAGCGGGAAGCTGACAGGATTCCTGGCAGTGATCTGGTCCGGCGTAATGGTCTGGTCGCCGTTGAGACTGATCGCCACCGCCGCCAGCGGCACCTCCTGGTCATCAATCAGGATATTGTTGACTTCCGTCAGATAAGCGTCGCTGAGACGGTTTTTGATCGAAAACTGGACGCCGCCCTCAACATTTTTCAGGCTGCTAAAAGTGTAAAGCTGCTTCAACAAAAGGCTGGGAATCAAGGCCATCTGAAATCCTCCGCGTAGGTAAACAATTGACAACAATCAAGACAGGAGTTACACAGTTACCAGACTACAAAAGCCTTTGAGATTTTTGTAGTCTCCCTGGCGTCTCGAAGAACCAGAATAAACAGAGCGCCGCCAGATTAACCATTCAACAATTCACGAATTCACCAATTAATCATTTCTTCTCTCAACGGGAATGAAACACCC
>CAZDSN010000221.1:0-1276 GCA_964507675.1 uncultured Ardenticatenaceae bacterium
TGAGCTTGTCGAAGGCCATTGGTTTCGACAGGCTCAACCAACTTTGCCACACTTTATTGAGAAGTTACCAACATACAGCAAAAAAAGAGACTGGCTGCGCAGCCAGTCTCTTTTTTTACGAAACGCCTTCAAGAAGACGGTCCCGCTCTCCCTCTCCCTTCAAGGAGAGGGCCGGGGAGTGGGTAAGTTATGGTACGATTTCTACCGCGTCCAGCACCTCGCCAGAGAACCCGTTCAGCGACCCATCCCAATACAGGCCAGGCCCAAAGCTGCACGATGTCGCGCTGCCCAGCGTAATCGGGTGACAGACGAAGATGTCTGCCCCATCGCCGCTGGCGCCCGTCACCGAGAACGCCCCCAGCATGGTCAGATAGATGTCGCCATTGGCGCTGTCAATCCAGATGCCATTGGTGTCTTCAGTCGTCGCCGTCAAACCGACGTCTGAGCCGTCGAAGTAGATGCTCCACGTGCCGGCAGTATTTGTGCCCAAACTGGTGGGAACAAAGCGCGCCAGGTCTTCATCCGCGCCCGATGCGCCCGTAACGGTGTAGCTGCCGATGAAGCTGAGGATCAGGCTGCCATCCGTGTTGACTTGCAGCGCGTCAATATCCTCGCTCGTGGTCGTCAGCCCCACGTCGGAGCCATCAAAATACATGGCGAACGATCCGGCAGTCGTGGGCCCCAGCGAAGTGGGGAAGAATTGGATGATGTCCGCATCCGCAAAGGCGATGCCGCCCAGCGTGGCCGAGGCGTCTATACTCAACAGCACTGAGCCATTCGGCAGGAAGGCAAACGCATCCACGTCACCCGTCAGGCCAACGTCGGAGCCGTCAAAGACCATTGCCCAAACGCCGCTGCCTGTGTCGTAACTCAGGACGTCCTCGTCGTTGAAGGTCACGCCGCCGGCGGTGCCGTTGGTGTTAGAACTGGCGTAGATCACGTCTCCGCTGCCCGGAATGGGGGTCGGCGTGGGAGTAGGCGGTACGGGCGTATTGGTGGGCGTTGGTGGGACGCCTGTGGCTGTGGGTGTGGGCGTGGGGCCGCCGGCGCCTTCGACGCACACTTCCAGGCTCCAACCATTCAGGCTGCCGCCGTCCAGGTTGGCGTTGTCGTCAATTCTCAGCGTCCAGACGCCGCTGCTGTTTTGCCCATCAAACGTGGACAGCGGGTTGCTCGGCTGGTAGGTGCCGCCGCCGGTCGGTGGGCAGGGCCAGGAGCCAGGAGCCGCTTCATCGTCCAGACTCAGGTTGAAGTTGTCCTCGCTGCTGCACGATTG
>CAZDSN010000221.1:1376-6585 GCA_964507675.1 uncultured Ardenticatenaceae bacterium
GGCGACGGGCCAACGGTGGGCGTGGGCGTCGGGCCTGGCGTACAGGCTGACCAGGTGAAGGAGCCTACCCAGGTAGACCAGCGGGCGGTGGCCTGGTTGCGCGAGTATTCGCCCACGTACCAGAAGGTCACGCCATCCGGGTCCAGGGCCATGCCCGTGTAGTCGCCCCAGCGCCGCGGGCTGGGATCATAAGCCGTGTAATAATCTTCGCCCGCTTTCAGCAGGGTTTCGCTCTTTAACTGCCCCAGTGCGTCTCCTGCTTCCCGACCGGCCACGTAGATACTGGGGTAGATGGTGCTGGCCATGCGGCTGTAGCCAATCAGCATGTCGCCGCAGGCGTTCACGCCCAGGTCGGGGAAACTGCGATAGGTGCTGGCGCTGGAGAAGGTGCCTTGCTGCACCAGACTCGGCGTCCCGCTGGAAATGTTAATTTCATACCAGCGCACGCAGTTGACTGTGCCGCTGCCCGGATTACAGCCGATAGCGTGCGTGGTCCACAATCTGCCGCCCCAATATTCCACGTCGAGCAGGCGGTCGTCGTTTGCCTGCATCAGACCCGTGGAACCCGACTGCGGCTGGTTGACGGGCAGGCTGTAGCTGTTAACCGTCACCGTGCCGGCCTGCGTTAGCGAAGGCGACCCAAAGGGATCGGAGAAGCGCCACACCGTCAGCAGCGTCTGGTTGTTGCCATATTGGGCGTCAATGAAGTAGTGAGGTTCGCTAGGATTGGTAGGCCAGCCGCCGGTGGTGTATCCCTTGATTTTGGCGGGCTGAATCGTGAAGTTAGCGGAGCCAACGTTAATCTTCACCGAGTTGGCCGGCGAACCGCTGTACATGGCGTTCTTATCGAAGGCAAACACGTGGTTGCGCACGAAAGAAGCCCCAAACATATTGGCCGCCAGGTAGATGGCGTTTTGCCCCACGCCCATGTGCGGGTAGTCAAAGAAATAATCCGTTCCCGTGCCTGGGTTGCCATCAAAAGAATAGAGCCACCAGCCGCCCGTGGCGCTGTCTGTCTGCGAGACGGCGATACAGGCGTACCCATTGTCGCCGCCATTCACGTTGGGGTCATAAGCCGTGATGCCCAGGATGTAACGCCCGGCGGCCTCATCGTAACCCGAATACGGGTCGAACATGACCACGCCGCTGCCCGTGCCGCAGTTGGAACCCCAGAAGCTGGAGTAAAGCGTTGGCCCGACCAGGCTGTTGCCGCTCTTGTCAAACACCTGGAAGCTGGTATTGACGCCCACGACAACATGATCCCGCCCCACCATGATGTCTGGGTCTGGCGGCACGCCCTGCTGAGATTGCGTGTAGTCAATAGACTTGAAACTCTGGCCCGCGAGCAGGGTTCCCAGAGGCGCGTTGTCATCGTAAACTTGTACGCTCTTATCCACGCCCTGCTTCAGCGATTCCTCCACCAGCGCGGCAAAGATGGATTCGCTCACCGGCCCTTCGTTAATTTCCAGGTCGGCCCGGCCATTGAGGTAAGCGTCATACAACAAGTCTACCTCGGCTGGCGCAGTGGGAACATCCATGATGTTCACCACAGCGGGCGTAACCGCTTCGCCCTTGGTGATTTCAAAATCCTGGCCGGCATCCGCCAGGCTGCCGCTGCCCTCTCGACCTGGCGCCAGGGCCATCATGGCATCTTGTCGAGAGACGGTTTCCGAAGCCAATGAATTTGAGCGAAGGACCAGCCAGACGCCGGCGCCTATCAACAGAAAAAGCAATGCAAAACGGGATAACTTTCGAAGCATTTTCTTACCTGTTTGGTTAATGAGAGTTTTTTGGTTGAAATCAAAGACGGCAGAAGAGAAGAATGATGAATGGCATAGGCGACAGCTTATAGGCCGCAATCCGGCATATTTTCATCGCTCGTGACAGTTTAACACTGCATTATCTTGAAACTATCGTGAAACACCCCCCAACCCCCCTGCTTTAGCGACAAAACGAGCGGTTGCCCCCCTGCTGGTACGAAATTCCCACCAGCGCGCCCGGCGGCCATAGGTCATGCCGGCAAATACGCCCGCCATAAACGTTCCCTCCACCCTTGATAGAACGCAGATGACGCGGATAAACCGCAAATAGACCGCCGACAAACCACGGGCAAAACGCAGCTAAACACAGACTGAATCCCCCCAATCAGCCCTATCAGCGCCCCATCAGCGTTATCAGCGTCCTATTTCGTCTCCCCCTGCACGGTTACCGCTCGCTAGCGAAACACAGACTGAATCCCCCCAATCAGCCCTATCAGCGCCCCATCAGCGTTATCAGCGTCCTATTTCATAGTTCTCGTTTTCAGGCGATTTCTGCCAGGAACGCCTGATCTCGCTGGATAGTCCGTGTGCTGACGTTTAAGACCTGCGCCATGTCCGCCGCGGTGGGGGCTGCGCCCTGCGATTCCGCTTCTTGCAGCAGGCGGGCCAGCCGTGCCCGTCGCATGGCTGTCTTGCCTTGCGACTCGCGGATAGCCAGGTCCGCCGGGCCGGCATCCACCGTCAACTGCACCGGAACCAGCCGCGCCCCATTCACTGCCGGCAGCATCCGCGTCACCACCTGGGTCGCTGGCGGCGGCGCAATGTCCCGCTGATACGCCTCTTCCATCAGACGGCGCGTGATGGGGTCGCGATGAAAAAATGCTTCGCGCGCCGGCTCATCTTGCAGTTGCGCTGCGTCTTTCAACAGCCTTTGGTAACCGCGCAAGAAATAAGCCTGCGCTTCTTCTGGCTGGCCGGACGCTTCCAACACCACCGCGTGCGCGTAGTAGATGCTGGCCGCATACTGCTGATCGGCCGCTCCCTGCGCCAGAGCCAACAGCGCCCGCCGCGTGCAATCCAACGCCTCCCTTTTTTGCCCCAACCCCAGGTGCGCCAGTCCTTGAATCAGCAGCACCTCCGGCAAATAAAGCATATCCCCCACCTCGCTGTGAATGCGGTAGGCCTGGCGCAGGGCTGTCAAAGCCGCCTGGTGCTGTCCCGTCAACCACAGCGAGTAGCCCAGAATAGTCAGGGTCGGCGCTTCCCATCCCGGCATTTTCAGGTCGCGAAAAGTGGCCAGCGCCTGCGACGCCACCTGGATGGAGCGAGATAACAGGCTGTCATCATAATTTTGCAGCAGCGAGGCCTGGCAGTATTGGTTGTACGCCAGCCAGAAGCGGGTTCCCACCTGCGTGTAGATTTCGCGCGCCTGCGCCAGCAGCCGCAGGCCTTCCACATTGTGCCCCAGTTGGGCGTAAAGCATGGCTAACGTTTGCAGGACGCGGGCTTCTTCACTGCGCATGCCCAGATCGCGCCACGTCTGCAGCGCTTTCTGGCTGTACTTTTCCGCTTCCAATAAACGCCCTTGATTAGACAGAATAATGCTCAAACCATGCCATGCTTCGCCGCGATGCGCCTGTAACTCATGCTCATGCGCCAGGGAGACCACTTCGTAGAAGCAGTGCGCGGCCTCATTTTGCTGCCCCTGGTGGATTAGCGTAAAGCCCTGAATAAGGCGGGCGCGGGCCATGGCTGCCGGCATGTCCAACTGGCGTGCCAGGCTCAAGGCCTGTTCCACGCTGACCAGCGCCTGCGCTCCCTGGCTTAACCCCCACTGCACCCGCGCCAACACCAACAGCGCTTCCAGTTGCCCTCCCTGGCTGCCTGTCTCATAAGCCCGCAGCAGGGCCTGTTCGGCGGTATTGTATGCCTCTTCGGAACGACCCTGGAAAAATTCCAGCCGCGCCTGCCGGGCCATAACGGCAGCTTGAGTGGCGTCGCAGCTTTGCAAGATACGGCTGGCGGTCTCATATTCATCGTAAAGTAGGGCCAGGTCAATTTGCAGGAGTTTGCAAGCGGCTTCGAAGGGGGGAGAGATATGCCGGCATTTTGCCGGCAGTTGCTGCAAACACGCCAAAACCGTGGCTCGGTCAGCTCGATCCAGCGCCAACTGCGCCTGGCGCAGCAAAGCCTCAGGAGTGGTATCGGTGGGTATGGCCGGCCCCTGGCGGCGCGGCAGCGAGGTAGCTGTTTGCATGGCCTGCGCCAGTTCTGACGTGGCCGGTTCGGGTTCAAAGTGCAGTTCGTCGTGGGCCAGAACGACAAACTGCTCATACGCCGCCAGCGCCGCCCCGCGCTGCCCCAGGGCATAATGGGCGCGCATTAACAGGCGCAGCGCCTTTTCATCGTAAGGCTCTGCCTGTACCAGCCGCTGCGCCAGGGGCAGCGCCGCCTCAAACTGCTGGTTCTGCGCCAGATGGTTGGCTGCGCGATGCAGCAGGCGAATATATTGCAAATGGAGGGAGTCGCTTTCCTCGCTCAACCACCCCCTTGGCCCCACCGTCGCCAGCGGCCCATTATACAGCTTCAGGGCTGCCAGCCAGCTTTCCAGGTCGTCCCTATTGGCTTGCTGCCGGAAAACCTCCACGTCCAGCCAGCGCCCGCTGGCCGGCAGGGTGATGTCCTTGTTATTGATCACCAGGGGCAGGGAGGGCATCGCCTGCCGAATAATCCACAACAGATCGCTTAACCGCCGCCGCCCCGCCTTTTCCGGCAAATCCGGAAAAAGCCAGCCTCCCAACCGCTCCCGCGGCAAAGGGCGCGGGCGCAGCAACAACCCCAACAGCAGCGCCTGCGCCCGATGCGGCGGCGGCGCGATAATTTTGCTACCTGCCGCCGTATCCTCCATAATCTCCAATTCACCCAGGAGGAAGAAGCGGTAAAAAGGGCGTTGAGATTCCTCGCTCATACTGCTGCCCCTGGACCCGACAGGTTTCCCAAAACCTGTCAGGTCTCTGCCTCCCCTATCCATTGTTGCCGCCGCGCCTCGTCTTGGTCTCTCTGGTGGGCTTCTTGAAATGCGGGTAAGTCGCCGTAATAGTTGAGAACCGCCGTTTTGCGTACCCGCGTTGGTTTATCATGCACAATAGCGTCGTAAAAGGAGTAAGCCCAGTCGCGGAAATCGTTCACGAGGCCGTGTTTCTGTGGATTGCGATGGAACAGTTTCAGGAAGTAAAGGTAATTAGCTTTTTCCTGAAAAATGTGACAGGGGTTAACCCCGCGATTGTAGATGTGATAGGTGAGGTTGAATTCTAGCTTGTGCATAGCCATCCTCCTGGACCTGACAGGTTTCCGAAACCTGTCAGGTCTGCCCTTCCACGATAGCAATTTCTTCCTCGGTGAGACCATAGAGCACGTAGACGAGCCGGTCAATTTCCGCTTCCCAGGCG
>CAZDSN010000222.1:0-6547 GCA_964507675.1 uncultured Ardenticatenaceae bacterium
CTTCGCTGCGGCCCATGGTACGCGGTGTCACCCAATCGGGCGTTTCCTGATTATCGGCGCTTAGGTTCCCATTTAGCTGTAAGACCATACCGGCAAATGGCGTGCCGGCTGTGCCACTGACCTGGAAGGGCGCGGCGGCAACGCCGCCATAGCGGGCGGCTACGCCATCCGCAAACCAGGGTTCGGCGTCGTAACCCACCGCGTCATTCCAGGCCACGTCCTGCCCGCTAATGAGCAGTTGGCCGCCGTCCTGCAAGTATTCATACAGGTCAGCGCTGGCATTGGCCAGCAGCCCTGGGGCATCGTAGGGAGCGGTCCACACCACCACGTCATATGGCAGCAGGTCGGCTAACAAGGGGGCATCCTGGTAAGGATCATGCACAGACCACAGATCATAGCCGAATCCACTATCAGCCATGGCCTGCTCGTAAAAACTGACCTGGGATTCGTAATACCAGGGGCCGCTGTCTACCAGCAGCAGTCTGGACATAGGCGCCAGGTCTACATTGACAGTTTGGACCGCACCCAATGACACTGTCAGGGGTATTTGCTGCTGTTCGTATCCGGCGGCGGCCACTGCCAGGGTATAGGTTCCGGGAAGGAGGTCTAGTTGGTAACTACCATCTGCCCCGCTGTTAACGGCGAGGGGGACAGTGGAGACGTGAATGTGAACGTTGCTGAGGGGGGTATGGGTGTCCGCAGCTTGTATAATGCCGGCAATACGGCCTAGCGGACGGCGCGCCAGGTTGATTTGTATCGTATTGGTCTGGCCATTAACCACCGTGACGGTGCGATTGAACAGATGATGCGCGTAAACGTTCACGGTGACCTGATAACTACCCGCCTGTAATGGCGCTTCAAACTGACCGGCGTCGCCGGTCACATAAGATAATGGCTGTCCGGCGGACGTGGTAATGGTGATGGGCGTATTGGGTAAGGGCTGCCCCTGGCTGCGGACTGTGGCGGCAATCACGCCTACATTGAGCCGCGAGGCTACCGCGGCGTAGCTGTCCAGCAAGCCATAGCCGCTGTCCATATTGGGATGCGGCGGCGACAGCGGGCGCGCGGTTTCGGTTAGCACCTGCATCAGAGCCAGGGGGGTGAGCGCGGGGTCTGCGTCTAGCACCAGGGCAGCAGCGCCGGTGACGTGCGGCGTGGCCATGGAAGTGCCCAGGTTTAAGCCATAGGCGCCGCCTGGCAGGCTGGAGAAAATGTTGACGCCTGGGGCCACCAGGCTGGGTTTGGTCTGGCCCGTGATAGGGGATTGGCCCCGTGAGGAAAACCAGGCCACGCGATCATCTGGCTCGCTGGCGCCTACAGCCAGGGTGTCGGGGTAGCTGGCCGGGGCGGTAATCGTGTCGGGGAAGGAGCCAGAATTGCCGGCAGCGAAGATGGGCAGGATGCCCACGTCGCGCAGCATTTGCACGTCGGGCATAAACTGAATATCCATGGGCGCGCCGCCCCAGGAGCCATTGACTACATCGGGAGCCAGGGCTGGATTGCCGGCAGGGGCCATCAGCCATTGAAAGCCCAGGTGAATATCCGTGTCCGTGGCAAAGCCGCTGGCATTGAATACGCGCACGCCAATCCATTCGGCCCCGGGCGCTACGCCTAACCCTTCTCCGCCTACAGCCGTGCCGGCAACGTGCGTGCCATGCCCATAGGGATCAACAGGCGTGGGGCTATGGTCTATAACGTCGTACCAACTGCCGGCATGGTTGCCGCTGCGTCCTCGATAGTTGCCGCTCAGGGCGGGGTGCGTCCAATCAACGCCGCTGTCCATAATGGCTACGGTAACGCCGCTGCCATCTATGCCTAATCCATACCAGGCCAGCGGCGCGCGTACCTGCTCAATTCCCCAACTGGCGGCGGCAGCGGTGGTAATGGCGGCGGCGCCGGAGGTGGGCAGCCAGTTGTGGGGTGGGATGTATTGGCGGCTGGCGTCCAGGGTGATGGCGGCTACGTCAGCGCGGGCGGCTATGGCGGTGACGCTGGCGGCGCTGCCGCGCACGGCTACGGCGTTAATGATCCACAGTGGCTGGATGCCGGCAATGTCAGCGCGGTTGTCCAACGCCGCTAACAGGTCAGCCTGGGCAGCTTCAGCCGTACTTTGCAAGGCGGTCACGACAGCCTGGCGGCGGTGGAGCGTTTGGGGCAAACGATGGGCGGCGTCGAGATCGGCCTGAGCGTATAGATGGACGATAAAGTTGATGGGGGCGTCAGGCGATAGGGCAGCAATGGCGTCCATCAGCGGGGCGTCCAGTTTGCCTGGATAGGCCGGGGGGGCAGGTTCGGCAGTGGCGGGAGGAAGAGCGGACAAAACTGACAGCAAAAGTGCCGGCAGCAGGAGGCCAGTCAGCAAAGCCAGTAAACGTTTTTTCATTGATGATTTGTATACAACAGGATAGTTATCCGTCAGGGTTCACCGCGTTATTATAACAAGATAGAACAAGATGCCCACGATGAAATTAACAAATCTTGCGCCAAACCGCTATAAGGCAATGGTCATGGAGGGCTGTTTTGCGAGCGGCTTGTTTCGCATTACAATTCCCCATCACTGCCGTACTATAAATTGGAAGTAATCTCACGTGGAGGCGCGGAGGACGCGGAGGCGCGGAGGACGCGGGGGCGGAGAAATGTAGGGCAAACTGTTAATTTGTCCCCGCCGGCTGGAAGCCGGCGCTCCAGTTATCTCCGCCATGAAAAATCGAGAAGGTTTGAAGGAAGGCATTCTGGTGACTGAACAGCATCCTGCTTTTGATTGGCAAGAAATCGCCCAACTATCTCTGGCTTCGCGCCTGATGGATGAGTTAGAAGAGACGGAACTGCACCCTCAGGGGTTGGTGACCTATCAGTTTTCGGCGCGCGGGCATGAATTGGGGCAGTTGTTACTGGCCCAACTGCTGACGCATCCTTTTGACGCTGCCAGCGTTTATTATCGCTCGCGCCCGTTTATGTTGGGATCCGGGCTGACGTTGGAAGAGGCGCTGGCGTCCGATATGGCGCGCGTGGGCAGCGTCAGCGGCGGGCGGGATGTGGGGGTGGTCTTTAATTTGCCGCGACGGGGACGGGCGTTGGTGCTGCCGGCAGGCGGCGACGTGGGTTCGCAATACACGCCGGCAGCGGGTTGGGCGCAGGCCATCCAATACCGCGTGATGCAGTTGGGCGAGCAAAATATTGCCGGCAGCATTGCCGTTGTCTTTGGCGGCGATGGCTCCGTGGCTACCAATGGCTTCTGGTCGGCGCTGACGATGGCGACCACGCTGCAACTGCCCCTGCTGTTCGTAATTGAGGATAACGCCTACGCTATTTCCGTGACCGGGCCGCGGCAAACGCCGGGGGCGAATATTGCGGCGAATCTGGCTGCTTTCCAGGATTTGCGTATTTGGGATGGCAGCGGCACGCAGCCGGCAGAAACGGCGGCGCTGGTGCACGAGGCGGTGCAGTACGCGCGTCAGGGGCTTGGACCAGGGCTGCTGCGCTTGACCGTGCCCCGCCTGTCAGGGCATTCCAGCGTGGATAATCAGGCGTACAAGCCGGAAGCGTTGCGGCAGCGGGAGTGGCTGCGCGATCCCATTGCGGCGCTGCGGGCGTATCTGGTTCCCTCGTTGTACAGCCTGGCGGCCTGGGAACTGTTGGCGGAGGCGGCGCAGCAGCAGGTGTTGGCGGCGCGGGATAATGCCTTGCGCCAGCGCACGCCTGACCCCGATACGGTGACGCATTTTGTTTTTGCCCAGGCGCACCAGCCGGCTGATGTGGGGGGTTTGGCAGCGGAGAGGCTGCAAGCGCCGGCAGGAACGGACCAGCCTCAACCTTCCGATCCCCGCCGTGTCAACTTCGTGGAGGCCATCCGGCGCACGATGGCCGCGGAACTGGCGGCCAATCCGCGCTGCCTCATTTTTGGCGAGGATGTGGGGGAGAAGGGGGGCGTGCACGCGGCCACGTTGGGGCTGCAAAAAGAGTTTGGGGCGGCGCGGGTGTTCGACACCAGCCTGTCGGAGGAGGGGATTATTGGCCGGGCGGTGGGGATGGCTATCGCCGGGCTGCTGCCTGTGCCCGAAATCCAGTTCCGTAAGTATGCGGACCCGGCCACGGAGCAGTTGCATAATGCCGGCACGCTGCGCTGGCGCACGGCTAACCGCTTCGCCGCCCCCCTGGTGGTGCGCATCCCCGGCGGCTTTCGCAAAATTGGCGACCCGTGGCACAGCGTCACCAGCGAAATTGATTTCGCCCACGCCGTGGGCTGGAAAGTCGCTTTCCCCTCCAATGCCGAGGATGGCGTGGGGCTGCTGCGCACGGCGCTGCGCGGCGACGACCCCGTCATCTTTTTTGAGCATCGCGCCGTGCTGGACGCCGGCTGGTCCCGCCGCCCGTATCCGGGGGACGATTTTATGCTCCCGTTTGGGCGCGGCAAATTCATCACCCAGGGCGGCTCGCTGACGGTGGTTACCTGGGGGGCCATGGTGGAGCGGTGCGAAGCGGCGGCGCAGGGGCTGGACGTGGCTGTGATTGATTTGCGCACCATCCAGCCCTGGGATCAGGAGATGGTGCTGCAATCGGTGCGGGAAACGTCGAAATGTTTGATTGTGCATGAAGATATGCAGTTTGGCGGCTTTGGCGCGGAGATTGCGGCCACGATTGTGGCTGAAATCTTCATGGACCTGGACGCCCCCGTGCAGCGCCTGGCGCCGCCGCAAGTGCCCGTCCCGTTCAACACCACCCTCATGGACGCCATGATTCCCCGCGTTGACCAGATTCGGGAGCAAATGGCGTGGCTGCTGGCTTATTAGGCGTGGTAGTTCGACCGGGGGACAATTTAGCAAATTGTCCTATAGGGGGGGGACAATTGAATGGTGTTTTTTCGGGATTCAATGGTAGGGCCTGACAGTCTCGAGAAGATAATTTGTTAAATTACCAGGCGTTTGGCGGTTATTTAGGGTAATAATTGAGCGATTTGCGACATGTGTTGCGGTCTTTTGGGAATATTTGACAGATTTTGTTACGGATTGCAGGACAAATCTGGCAAATTGCCCTACGAGGGGAGGGTAATTGAATGGTCTCGATATCCGTATCTATGGCGACCAGATAGCGGCGCGGCAGGCGTTGGGAGTTGCTTATTTGCTGCCGCTTATGTATACTTGTACAATAAATTGTACATGGAGGTGTTATGCAAGTCGTAACGTTTACCGAAGCGCGAAACAACTTGAAACGAGTGCTAGATCACGTGATAGACGATGCTGACTACACTGTGATTACGCGCCGCGACGCTGCCGACGCGGTGATTATGTCTCTGGACTATTTCAACAGCCTTTTAGAGACGGTGCACCTGCTCAGGTCTCCAGCTAATGCCGCTCACCTGGCCCGTTCTGTTGAACAGTATCGAGGCGGGCAGACCACTGAACGAGAACTGCTGGATGAGTAGAAAGCTGGCCTGGACTGACGAAGCCTGGGACGATTACCTCTTCTGGCAGTCGCAGGACAAGAAAACGTTAAAGCGCATCAATCGCTTAATCAGCGAGACCAGACGGGAGCCCTTTAGCGGCATTGGTAAACCTGAAGGGCTCAGGGAAAATCTGGCCGGGTTTTGGTCGCGGCGTATTGATGAAACCAATCGTCTGGTTTATGCCGTGGACGACGATTATTTGACAATCATCTCTTGCCGTTATCATTACTGAATTGGAGGCAATCGGGCTACGCTGGAATGGCTGCGCGGCTTAGAACGGCTCTTGAGGGCAGCAGGAAAGCGGGAGCGCAACGTTGGGAGCGGGCGGGTACGGGTGTTTGAAAAAAAGCAGACGCAGGGCTTCTGTCAGGCTATGCCGCCTGAAGGAGATACAGCGGCGCTGACTATGCGGTCGCGGAGTTGACCGCAGCCGGCCTGGATGTCTATGCCGCGGCGGACGCGGACGGTGCTGGAGACGCCGTAGCGGGCTAATGTGTCTTGAAATGCCTGCACCCGTTCGTGGGAGGAGGGTCTGCCGGCATAGTCCCGCGTCGGATTGAGCGGGATGAGATTGACGTGGCACACCATGCCCTGTACCAGTTTGCCCAACTGCTGCGCCTGTTCTACGGTGTCGTTTTCCCCTTCGATTAAGGCCCACTCAAATGTAATTCGCCGCCCTGTTTTCTCCACGTAGTAGCGGCACGCTTCCATGAGGACGGGAATAGGCCATTTCTGGTTGATGGGGATCAATTTGTCCCGCTCGGCGTCGGTGGCGGCGTGCAGGGAGACAGCCAGCGGCGTTTGCCGCTGTTCGTCGGCGTAGCGGCGCATGGCGGGAACCAGCCCTACGGTGGAGATGGTCAGGCGGCGCGCGCCCAGGTTCAGGCCGGCGGCGTCGGTGAGGCGATCCAGGGCGGCCATCGTATTGGCGTAGTTGTGCAGCGGCTCGCCCATGCCCATGAAGACGACGTTGGTCAAATGGTCGCCGCGCCGCGCCAGTTCGCGGGCCATCCAGATGACCTGGGCCACAATTTCGCCGCTGCTCAGGTGGCGCAAGAAGCCCATCTGCCCGGTGGCGCAAAAGACGCAGCCCATGGCGCAGCC
>CAZDSN010000223.1:0-6502 GCA_964507675.1 uncultured Ardenticatenaceae bacterium
TACCATTCGTTTCTTGTCGTTTACGTGTATTAAATAATCTATCCTTGTATAGAACGTTGGTTGTCACCCATTTGTGTGATAAATGTCACTTTTGAAGGATTGAGCCTGCCGCTAAACTAGGCGCTATATCAGGCCAGGTTTATTGCCGTTGCGTCAAAATTTCCTGATGATGCAAAACAGTGGGGTTGGCGAATTTCCTGATTTTCTCTGGACCGTGGGGTGATGTGGCAGACTACCCCATGCGAACAAGTAAGCGAACAAAGCAGCGTACAGAGGAGGCAGCATGATGAGACAAGGTACGTGGCGGGGAGGTCTCATTCTTTTTCTAATTTTGTTCCTGGTTGCCTGCACCGGCGAAGCCGGGCCGGCAGGGCCTGCCGGGCCGCAGGGGCCGCAGGGCTTACCGGGTCCCGCAGGAGAGGCGGGGCCGGCTGGCCCGGTAGGGACGGCTGGCATTGACGGTTTAAGCTACCAACCACCCGCCTTTATTGGCGCTGCCGCCTGCGCCGAGTGTCACGAAGAGATTTACGCTCGCTACACCTACAGCGGTCACGCCTGGCAGTTGAACCCGGTTGTGGCCGGGGAGCCGCCAGAATATCCACTCAGCCGGGTCGCATCGCCGCCGGATGGTTATACCTGGGACGATATTAGCTACGTGGTTGGCGGCTATCAACGGAAGGCGTTGTTCCTGGATCAAGATGGTTATGTGATCACTGGGGAGGCTGCCCAATTCAATCTGGCTAACCGTACTTTGGGGTTCCGGGATGAATGGGTGGCGTATCATGCGGCAGAAGGACCGAAAGTTTATGATTGCGGCGCCTGCCACACCACAGGTTATAGCGCCACCGGGAATCAAGATGGGCTTGCCGGCATTGCCGGCACGTGGGCCGAACCCGGCGTTACCTGCGAAGCCTGTCATGGCGCAGGTAGTTTGCACGCCGCTAACCCCTTAACGGTGCGCCTGGATACCGCTTCCCTCGCTCCCTCCTGCGATCTGTGTCACACCCGTTCTATTACCCTGGCCCCGCCAGCCGTTCAGGATGGATTTATCCAGCACCATGACGAATATGCTGATTTGTTCCCCGGCAAACACGCCATCATTGACTGCGTCACCTGCCATGATCCCCATGATGGCGTGAACCAACTGCGTGAGGCGAATGAGCCTACCACCCAGACAACCTGTGAAGGCTGTCATTACCAACAGGCGCAGGTCGAAAATGTAGAGCGGCATGTTCGCCTGGGTGTGGATTGTATTGACTGCCACATGCCGCGCCTGATCCAGAGCGCCGCCGCAGACGCGGCTCGCTTTAGCGGCGACATGCGCACCCATATGACGGCGATTGACCCCAATCTGATCAGCCAGTTTAGCGAAGATGGGGAGATTATCCCCCAGCTTGGGCTTGAGTCTGCCTGCCGCAGCTGCCACGTAGACGGCGGCAGCGCGCCAGCCTGGACAGACGAAGAGCTGCAGGCGGCGGCCAATGGCTATCATACACCGCTTTCCACGCCGGCGGCGGCGGAAGCGGTTGAAGCGACCGGACAACCGTAATGCGTCAGTGGCTTGAGCGTGCTGCTTTTTGGCGGCAGCGCGCTCGCTTTTTTCTACTATGAAGACCTCCAAGCCCTCTTCTTCCCCCCTCCGAAAAAGGCGCACCGGCCCAGGGCTGGCGTTTCTATTTTTCTTGTGCCTGCTATTTATCCGTCCGGCCAGCGCGGCCGCAGCGGAAACATCTCCCCCAGCAGACGTGGCCTGTCGCCTGTGCCATCAAGACACAGAAGCAACGCTGACTTTCCCGTCTGGGGAAAAAATTTCGGCGCGCATTGACATCACGGCATTGAACAACTCGGCCCATGGTCTGAGCGCGGCCAACCCCTTGACCTGTACCGGCTGCCATCTGCCTCTCAATAATTATCGCGTCCCCCACGCTCCGCTGGCAGTGGCCGACAGCCGCAGTTATGCTGTGGCGCAGGCAGCCAATTGTACCCGCTGCCACACGCCGGCTCACCTCACCAGCCATCCAGGCCAGGATGACGCGGAACCCGTCATCTGTACCGACTGCCATACGGCGCACGAAGTGCAGCCAGCCGCCACCTGGACAGATGGCAATGGGGTTAACGCCTGCCTGGCGTGCCATGATACGACGCAGCGGGATTTTCTCAATAATGTGGTGCAGGCGGGTCTGTTCGCGCACACCGCGCAGAACAGCGACTATTGTCTGGCCTGTCACAGCCAGCCGGGTTTGACCAAGACTTTCCCCGATGGGGAGACGGTGTCGCTGACTATTGACGCGGCGGCCTTGCATGACTCGGTGCATGGGGCGGGCAATGAGTGGCAGGCGCTGGCTTGCCGCGACTGTCACGGGGAGTATGCCTTCCCCCACCCGCCAACGACGGCAGCTTCCCGGCGCGAATTTGCGTTGGAGATGTACACCGCCTGCGCCCGCTGCCATGAGGATAAGTATGAGTTAACGCTGGACAGCGCGCATGGGGCGGCGCTGGCGGAGGGGGATTCCAATGCAGCCATGTGCACGGACTGTCACGGCGCGCACAATACGCCTGTGCCTAATGTGCCGCGCGCCCGTATTTCGCACACCTGCGAGAAGTGCCACAGCGAGATTTTTAACGAATATGCGCAAAGCATCCATGGAGAGGCGCTGCTGGAAGAAAGCAATGAGGATGTGCCCACCTGTATCGAGTGTCATGGCGTGCACAATATTGGCGATCCCACCACTAATTTATTCCGTATTCGTTCGCCAGAGCTTTGCGCGAAGTGCCACGCTGATGTGGAGTTGATGACCCAATATGACATTTCTACAAATGTCTTCGACAGTTACGTGGCCGATTTTCATGGCACCACGGTGACGTTGTTCCAGCACATGGACCCCAATGTGGAGACGAACAAAGCGGTTTGTTATGATTGTCATGGGGTGCATAATATTTTGGCGCCAGATAATCCAGATGCCGGCATCAAAAGCAACCTCCTAGCCACCTGCCGGCAATGCCACCCCGACGCCAGCGCCAATTTCCCGGACGCCTGGGCCAGCCACTTTGAACCCTCTCTGGAGCACAACCCGCTGGTTTACCTGGTCAACCTGTTCTACAAGATACTCATCCCCAGCGTGGTGGGCTTCTTCACCCTCCTGGTAGCCACAGATATTTACCGTCGTCTGCGCCTGCGCCTGACCGCAGCCTCACGGAGTGAATCATGAGTCAAGAGACCCAATACCCCCGCTTTCGCCTCATGGCTCGTATTGAGCACGCCATCCTCCTGGTGAGCTTCACTGTGTTAGCCGTCACCGGGCTGCCACAAAAATACGTCAACGCGCCCATTTCGGAAAGCATGATCCAGCTGATGGGCGGCATTGAGCTCATCCGCCTGATCCATCGCGGGGCGGCTTTCCTGCTGGTCGTTGGCTCCGTCTACCATCTATTTACGTCCGCGTATCGCCTCTTTGTCAAGCGGGAGCAGATGCGGATTACGCTCAATCTGCAAGATTTCCGCGATATTTGGGACACTATTCGCCACAATCTCGGTCTTCTGTCTGCGCCTCCGCGCATGCCCAAGTTCAACTTCGGCGAAAAGCTAGAATATTGGGCCGTTGTTTGGGGCACAGCCGTTATGATCATCACTGGCTTCATGTTGTGGAATCCTATTTCCACAACTGCCGTCTTGCCCGGCCAGATTATTCCAGTCGCCCTGGCTGCGCATGGCGGCGAAGCCGTGTTGGCTGTGCTATCCATCCTCATCTGGCATATGTACAACGTACACATCAAACATTTCAATCCCAGTATGTTCACGGGTAACCTTCCCCATAAGATCATGGAAGAAGAGCACATCCTGGAACTAGAGCGACTGGAAAGCGGCGGCGCTCCCTGGCCGGAACTGGCCTTACCTGTGTTGTACCGCCGCCGCCGTATTTTTCTAATAGCCAGTGTCATCATCGGCGGCGTGATACTGGTTGTATTGGTATGGGCTTTCACCTTTGAGCAAACAGCCATCACCACGATTCCGCAAGTCACGCGTGATGTGTTTACTCCATTAAGCACCCCCATACCGTAACAGATCATGTAAGGAGGTTTGTATGAAACGGATAATCAGAATTTCGTGGGTACTGGGACTGCTCCTGCTCGCCAGTTTCATGCTGATTGCATGTGGCGATGCCGGATCAGGGACGGCAGGCACGCCTGTTGTCGTAACCCGTGAAGTGCCCGTGACGGTCGAAGTGGCAGGACCGGCCGTCGAAGTAACACGTATCGTCGAAGTGATAGTGGAAGCAACGCCTGTCGTGCCCGTTATCCCCTTCCTGGACCAATGGGTAGGCTCCGGCCATGCTGACAAAACAGCAGAAGCCTTTATCCATTGGAACGAGGATGATCCGGCTGAAGTGCCCGAAACCTGCGCCAGATGTCACAGCAGCGCCGGTTATCAAGATTACATTGGCGCTGATGGTAGCGCGGCTGGCGTGGTGGACGTTCCGGCTCCCATTGGCTCCGTCATTAGCTGTGACACCTGCCACAATGCGGCCACGGTGGCGATGAGCAGCGTCGTCTTCCCCTCCGGGCTGGAAATCACCGGTTTGGGTCCCGAAGCGCGCTGTATGCAGTGCCATCAGGGCCGGTATTCCAAGCCAGGCGTGGATGAAGCTATCGCCAATGCCGGCCTGACCGATGATCTGGATACCCCCAGCGAGGACCTGGGCTTTGCCAATATTCATTACTACGCCGCTGCGGCCACGCTCTATGGCACGGCAGCCAAGGGTGGTTATGAATATGACGGCAAAACGTATGACGCCAAGTTTGATCACGTGGCCGGTTATAACACCTGCGTCTCCTGCCACAGCCCGCACACGTTGGAAGTGAAAGTCGCCGAGTGCCAGGCATGCCATACAAACGTCGAGACAGTCGAGGACTTGAAGAACGTGCGTATGCAGGGTTCGCTGGTTGACTACAATGGCAACGGGGACATGGAAGAAGGCATCTACTACGAAGTTGTGGGTATGCAAGAGACGTTGATGACGGCTATTCAAGCGTATGCGCGCCAGGTAGCTGAGCAGCCAATCGTCTACGATACGGCTCGCCATCCTTACTTCTTCATTGACGCCAACGACGATGGGCTACTGGATGACGGCGACACAGAGCGGTATGCCTCGTGGACGGGGCGTCTGGCTAAAGCGGCGTACAACTATCAGGTATCGTTGAAAGACCCTGGCTTCTTTGCGCACGGCGGCAAATACATCATTGAGCTGCTGTACGACTCTATCGAAGACTTGAACAGCGCCCTGGCGGAACCGATTGATATGTCGGCTATGCGCCGCATTGATCACGGCCACTTTGCCGGTTCGGAAGAAGCGTTCCGTCACTGGGACGCCGAAGGCGAAGTGCCGGGTTCTTGCAGTCGCTGCCATTCGGCGGCGGGGCTGCCACTCTTTATTGAGCAAGGCGTCACCATCAACCAGCCCACAGCCAATGGCCTTAACTGCGCCACCTGCCACAATGACCTGACTACTTTCACTCGCCGCGAAGTGGAAGAGGTGCCGTTCCCCAGCGGGGCCACGCTGACCCTGGGCGAGCCGGACAGCAATCTGTGCATCAACTGCCACCAGGGTCGTGAATCAACCACCAGTGTGAATAGACTAATTGGCGATTTAGGGCCAGATGAGCAGTCAGAGCAGTTGCGCTTCTTGAATGTCCATTACTTTGCTGCCGGGGCCACGCTGTTTGGCACGGAAGCCAAGGGCGCCTATGAGTTCACCGGGCAGGTCTACGCCGGACGGAATGAGCATGTGGGCGCGTTTGACACGTGCATTGAGTGCCATAATACGCACGCTCTGGAAGTCGTGGTGGTGGAATGCGCTGAATGCCACGAAAATGTTCAAACCGCTGCCGATTTGACAGCTATTCGCGTCAGCGAAGATGACTTTGACGGTGACGGCGACGTGACGGAAGGGTTGGCCGGCGAAATTGCTACCATGCACGAGATGTTGTATACAGCCATGCAGGCATATGCCACCAACACTATTGGTACAGGCATCGTCTACTCAGATGCCGCCTATCCTTACTTCTTTGCCGATACCAACGGCAACGGCGCCGCCGACGCGGAAGAACTGGATCGGGCCAATGGTTTCAACCTGTGGACACCCGCTCTGCTGCGAGCAGCGTACAACTATCAGTACGTCAGTAAAGACCCAGGGGCATTTGCCCACAATGGCAAATATATCCTGGATATTCTGTACGACTCTCTGACCAGCCTGGGAGCCGATACAACGACTATGGTCCGGCCTTAGGGCTGTGACCCGGTAGCTGGATAGGGCCGGATGCCGTTGGTATCCGGCCTTATTTGTATATCCCAGGCCTGTTCCTGTTAATCGGGATGGGCGGGTTGGCAACCCGCCTTACGGCGTTGGTTATTTTTCGATGGGGGGACAGGCTGGTTGAGGTTTAAGAAGATGGGGGCGGGGGGGGGGGGGGGGGGGGGGGGGGGGGGGGGGGGGGGGGGGGGGGG
>CAZDSN010000224.1:0-1826 GCA_964507675.1 uncultured Ardenticatenaceae bacterium
TGCCGTGCGGTTTGGCAGCCTGTAGGGGGCAGGCAGCGCACGCTGACCCATGAATACCCTATATAACTCTCAGGGGAAGGTTAAGTGTCTCTTGTCACCTGTTACACGTGATATTTGTCAGTAACCAACCCTCTGATCACTCACCACTGTCCACTCACCACTCTTCTCTTCCCCATTGACGCAGGTTATTAACCTGGAGTACACTAATCAATGGGTGATTGCATAGAAGCGTCACGGTTGATTGGACAAAAGCCAGCCTCACACCCTACTGGAGATGCAAAACGAATGAGTCAACCCTTACCCCCTGAAGCGCTTTACCGCGTATGTGATCCGCAGCAGTTTGATTTTGAGACAACGGAGACGTTGCCTGATCTGGACACGATCATCGGGCAAGAGCGGGCGGTGGATGCGGTGCGTTTCGGTATCGGCATTCGCCACAGCGGCTACAATTTGTTTGCTCTAGGGCCCTATGGGACGGGCAAACATACGGCGGTCAGCCAGTATATTGCGCAGCAAGCGGCGGCTGAGCCGACGCCATCTGATTGGTGTTATGTGTACAACTTTGACCAGCCACACCAGCCGCGGGCAGTGTCTATGCCGGCAGGTAAAGGCGCCACTCTGGCGCAGGATATGCAGCGCCTGGTGGAGACCCTATTCACGGTGATTCCCGCCTCCTTTGAGAGCGATGAGTATCAGGCGCAGCGCGGGAACATTGAGGAGAAGTTCAAACAGAAGCATGACCAGGCGTTGGAAAAACTGGAGGAAGAGGCCAAAGTGCAGCACATCACTTTGATCCGGACGCCGATGGGGCCAGCGTTTGCGCCGCTGCGGGATGGCGAAGTAATTTCCCCCGATGAATATATGCGGCTTAGCCCGGAGGAACAGAAACGCATCGAAGAACTGGTGCAGGAATTGCAGGACAAACTGCGCCGTATTTTGCACCAGGTGCCGCAGTGGAAGCGGGAAGGGCAGGAGGAACTGGATAAGCTAAATAAGGAAGTGGCGGAGTTTGCGGTCAAGCCGCTGTTGGAGGAACTGCGCCAGAAATATGAAGATATACCGGCGGTGCAGACGTATTTGAACGCGGTGCAGCAGGATTTGGTGCATAATGTGCCGGCATTTCTCAACCCCCAACCCCAATCGGGCGTTCCCGTCGAAGGCTCCGACGGCTCCCAACCCGCCCTATCTCCCTTCACCCGTTACCAGGTTAACGTCCTGGTAGACCACAGCCAGACCCAGGGCGCTCCTATCGTCTATGAAGATTACCCCACCTACACCAGCCTGGTAGGACGGATAGAGCAGGTGGCGCACATGGGCGCGCTGTTGACTGATTTTACGTTAATCAAACCAGGGGCGTTCCACCGCGCCAACGGCGGCTACCTCATCCTGGATGCCCTCAAAATGCTGCAACAGCCGTATGCCTGGGAGGCCATCAAGCGGCTGCTGCGGGCAGGACGCATCCACATTGAGTCGCTGGGCCAGATGGTAGGCCTGATCAGCACTGTCTCCCTGGAGCCGGAACCTGTTCCGCTGCATGTCAAAGTGGTCTTGATGGGGGAGCGGCTGTTGTACTATTTGCTGTGCCAGTATGACCCGGATTTCATCGAACTATTCAAAGTGGCCGCAGACTTTGACGACCAGATGGGTCGCACAACGGAAAACAACCAGTTTTATGCGCGGCTGGTTGCCACGTTGGCGCGCAAAGAGTCGCTGCGTCATTTTGAGCGGGAGGCGGTGGCTCGCGTTATTGAGCACAGCGCTCGCCTGGCGGGGGACGCCGAAAAACTATCCGCGCACATGCGCAGCATTGCCGACCTGCTGCGCGA